>JAXEPX010000083.1:0-31342 GCA_034117325.1 Phascolarctobacterium sp.
TGAGCATTATTTCCTAGCTGTAAACAAAAAAAGCGTAAGTTCGACTTAAAATCGAGCTTACGCTTTTTTTATGCTATTTAGATATTGCAGTCCTCGAGGAGCTTTTTCGCATCGATATATTGCGCGATGCCTGCAGCTACCTTCTTCGATTCCTTCATCGCAAGTACAACGGTTGCAGGACCGTGTACTACGTCACCGCTGGAGAAAACTCCAGGCCGAGTCGTCATGCCATAGGGGCGTTCGCGCGTAATGACAAAGCCGCGTTCATCCACCTGAATGCCCTTCGTTGTAGAAACAATGCGGGCTGCGGGCTTCTGACCCACCGCGAGAATAACGCAATCGCAGGGGATAACCTCCTGACCACCTTCAGCTACAAATTTGCCCTCGGGAGTTTTGACAATGTTTTGCACTAAAAGGCCTGCGAGCTGAGTTTCGTCAGCAGGGTTAGCTTGACGACGCACATTGTTTACTGCACGCATTTGCTTTTTATTGAAGTAAGCAATGGGCTGACTCAAAAACTTAAATTGTACACCCTCGTCTACAGCAGCAGCATATTCAGAGGGGAAGGCGCTGACCTCAGCTTCAGTTTTGTGGTAAACAATGGTTACATTCTTCGCGCCGCGTCGAATAGCTGTGCGGGCTGCATCCATAGCGACGTTGCCAGCACCAACGACGATAACATTATCACCCGTGTGCAGCAGCGTTTCACTAGCGTCTAGCTTGCCCTCGTTCGCAAGTACGACCATGCGTAGGAAGTAGGTAGCAGTAAGGATACCGCTCAGCTCCTTGCCAGGGATGTCAAGCGTGCGGGGCAGAGAGGTGCCAGTGCCCATGAAAATGGCGTCATAGCCTTGGGCAAAGAGGTCGTCCACCGTGAAGTCCACACCTGCGAGCTGATTAGTCTTGATTTCCACACCAATATGGAGAAGCTCCGTGATCTCACGGCGCACAACCTCCTTCTGTAGACGGAATTCAGGAATGCCGAAGAGTAGCACACCACCGGGTTCGCCTTGCGCTTCGAAAATCGTTACATCAAAGTCCATCTTCGCTAGGTCGCCTGCTACAGTTAGACCGGCAGGACCGCTGCCGATAACAGCAACCTTGCCGCGTAGCTTACTAGAAGGATGGGCGGGCTTCAAGTCGTTTTTATGGGCAAAATCAGCAATAAACATTTCCAAACTACCGATTTGAATGCCACACTTTTTCTTAGTTAAAACGCAGTGAGCCTCACATTGGCGCTCGTGTGGACAAACGCGACCGCAAATGGCAGGCAGATTGCTGCGCTCGGAAATAATTTCGTAGGCCATACCAATATTACCCTCGCTTAAAGCGCGGATAAAATCCGGAATATTATTCTCAATGGGACAGCCAGTACGGCACAGGGGACGAGCACAGTTTAAGCAACGGCGAGCCTCCTGAATTGCTTCGACGGTAGTCATGGTTCTGCTCATAATTTTTACCTCATCAATCTAAAAAAATACATTCAGAAAAATTAATCAAGCCTTTTAATCTTGCTTTTGTTGTTCTTGCTGCTGTTTTTGAGTTGCGTAAATAAGTCCCTCAAGCTCCTTTAAGCGACCATTGATTTCCTCCATGTGCTTAGCGAGAAGCTCTTCGTAATCAGCAACAGGGTCCGGCAGTTGATCATGGTTCAGGTCAATCATGCTCTCAGCGTCACCATTCAGTGAGGCAACACGTACACCATCACGGGTTACAATACGACCGGGGATACCAACTACTACGGAGTTAGGTGGTACCTCCTTCAATACAACGCTGCCACTACCAATTTTAGAGTTGTCGCCAACCGTGAAGGAGCCAAGTACCTTGGCACCACTGGAGACAACGACATTATTGCCAATGGTCGGATGGCGTTTGCCTTTTTCCTTGCCGGTACCGCCGAGTGTTACTCCTTGGTAGAGAGTGACATTGCTGCCAAGCTCCGCTGTTTCGCCGATGACGAGGCCCATACCATGGTCAATAAAGAGGCCAGGACCGAGCTTGGCACCAGGATGGATGTCAATACCGGTGAGAAAACGGGAGAAGGTATTAATCAAACGGGGGAAAACTACCCAGCCCTTTAGGTAGAAGTGATGGGCTATGCGGTGGAGCCAGATTGCATGTAGGCCCGGATAACAGAGTGCGGCCTCCAGTCTTGTTTTTGCGGCGGGGTCGCGCAGCATGATGGAATCAATATCTTTTTTCATCTGAGCAAACATGTCAAGACTCCTTTCTTTTATATTTAATCATAACATGGGGATACTATCTTTATATAATATCACAGTGAGCCTCATAGGTAAATAAAAAAATCTAATCTTTACTAAAAAAGTAGGTATGAACAGGTTTTCCTGGAGTAGACATTTGACAAATGCAACTGCTGTGCTATAATATAAGACAAATATACTAAATATTTTTCATTTGTATTCTTGAAAAATGTACAAGAATTTAGGAGGACAATCTATAATGGATAAAGAATTGTTAAAGCAGAGGGTTTGTGACGCTATTGACGCTTCTGCTGCGCAAATTAAAGATATTGCTTGTCGCATTGGCGATGAGCCCGAGCTAGGCTTTAAGGAGGTAAAAACCTCTGCTAAGGTTGCAGAATTTTTGCGAGAGCTGGGACTTGAGCCTGAGACTGGTTTGGCGTTGAATGGCGTAAAGGCGCGTGCTAAGGGTGGCAAGCCTGGTCCTACTGCTGCCGTGTTGGGCGAGCTGGATGCAGTGGGCTGCCCTGAAAGTGATAAGGCTGATCCGCTAACCGGTGCTGCTCATGCCTGTGGTCATAATCTGCAGGTTGCGACAATGCTGGGCGCTGCCTGTGGTATTATGAAGTCCGGCGTGCTTTCTGAGCTGGCTGGTGATGTAGTTTTCTTCGGTGTACCTGCGGAGGAATATATTGAGATTGAGTATCGCAAAAAGCTTGTACAGGCTGGCAAGCTGCATTTCTTGAGCGGCAAGGGCGAGCTTATTTACGAGGGTGCCTTTGACGATATCGATATGGCAATGCAGATGCACGCTGATAAAAATATGCCCCGTCCCACTGTTTCCATTGGTGACAGCAGCAATGGCTTCGTAGGCAAGACTGTTCGCTACCTGGGCAAAACCGCTCATGCAGCTGACGCTCCGCATGAGGGCATTAATGCGCTGAATGCTGCTATGCTGGGCTTGATGGGTATCAACGCTTTGCGTGAGACCTTCCGCGAGCAGGATGTAGTTCGTGTTCATCCGATTATCACTAAAGGTGGCGACTTCGTTAACTCTGTTCCTCATGATGTGCGCATGGAGCTTTATGTGCGCGCCAAGACGATGGAGGCCATCGATAAAACGCATCAACGTGTGGATGCTGCGCTTAAGGCTGGCGGCGATGCTATCGGCGCTGAGACTGAGATTGTAACCTTGCCCGGTATGATGCCCTTGAACTGCAATCGTCGCATGAATGAGCTCATGGTAGAGAACGCTCGCAAGGCTTATCCTGATGTGGATATTAAGGATGCGGGCCATTTCAGCGCTTCCACTGATATGGGCGATGTGTCCCACCTGATGCCGGTTATTCATCCTTTTATCGGCGGCACTGACGGACTTTTGCATACAGCTGACTTCCATGTAGTTGATTTTAATTCTGCTGTGCTGCTACCTGCTAAAGCCTTTGCTATGATGCTGATTGATCTGCTTTGTGATGATGCTAAGGAGGCAAAGGGAATTTTAGCTGAATTTAAGCCTATTTTGACTAAAGAAGAGTATATTGCTAAAATGGAGTCTTACTTTAGTCACTAAAATAGAAAAATAAGGAGGGGTTTGTAATGAAAAACATCAAATTACATGCCATTATTCTCGCACTGATCATCGTTGCAGAGCTGATCGGTACGCACACCATTACTATTGGTATTGGTCGCATTGTGCTTCTGCCAATGCTGTTTGCTCTGCTTTTGGGTATTTTGACCACCCCGAAATTCCTCAACCTTTCCAGCAAAAAGGAAATGGTTGATGCCTCCAGCCTTATCGGTGTTACGCTGATGCTGCTGATGGCTCGCTATGGTACGCTCGTTGGTCCGACTCTGCCGAAGATTCTTGCTGCTTCCCCGGCGCTGATCCTGCAAGAGTTTGGTAACCTGGGTACTGTACTTTTAGGTGTTCCTGTTGCCGTATACTTAGGCCTGAAACGCGAAACCATTGGTGCTGCTCACTCCATCGCACGTGAGCCGAACGTAGCGCTGATTGGCGAAAAATTTGGCCTGGACTCCAGTGAGGGTCGCGGTGTTATGGGCGTTTATATTGCCGGCACTGTTTTTGGTACGATTTTCTTTGGCATTATGGCCAGCGTTGCTGCTTCCGTACTGCCGATTCATCCGTACGCTTTGGCTATGGCCGCAGGCGTAGGCTCTGCTAGTATGATGACTGCTGCAGTGGGCTCTCTGGCTGCTATGTATCCTAATATGGCTGATCAGCTGGCTGCCTTTGGTGCTGCTTCTAACATGCTTTCCGGCCTTGATGGTCTGTACATGTCCGTATGGCTGGGCCTGCCGATGACTGAATGGCTGTACAAAAAATTCCACAAGATTAAATATGGCGTACTGCCTGAAAAAGAAGAGAAAGGAGAGGAAGCATAATGAATGTTAAAGATACTGTAATTGTTCTGGCGATTGTTTCCTTCATGAGCCTGTTCTCCAATGTTTTGGGCACCAAGGCTGGTATTGTTGACTCTATTCCGGGTCTTTTGATTCTCGCTGTAATTGCTCTTATTGGCATGATGGCAGCAAAATTCCTGCCCGGTGGCATTCCGGCTGCTGCTTATGTTGTAACTATTGGCTGCATTCTGACCATTCCTGGTGTGCCTGGTAGCGAATTGATTAACCTTTATGTTAAAAAGGTTGGCTTCGTAGCACTGTGCACTCCGATTTTGGCTTATGCAGGTGTTGCGATTGGTAAGGATTTGGATGCTTTTGCTAAATCCGGTTGGCGCATTTGCGTTCTGGCTATTGTAGTTTTCGTTGGTACCTATATTGCCAGCGCTATCATTGCGCAAGCAATTCTGAAATCTCTGGGACAAATCTAATAGTGCATATTTACAAGGAGCGGTGGCGCAGGCTGCCGCTCCTTTGCTATACAAGCCTGACTATTATTAACCAAATTGATGAGTGTATACTTAAATATCTTGTTAGAGAGTTATTGAAATATTTGCTAATCTAGAGTAAAATAGTAATATAATGCGAAGCTATGCAAAGTATTGCGAGCGCAAAAAGTAATATCCTTAGGAGGTATTAAGATGTCTGAAATTTTAGCAGAGGCTACATTCCCTAGCGTAATACATAATACTGAGGTTTGTGAAGAAATCGTCAAATGGGGCAATAAAAATGGTTTCCCGCTGAAAAAAGCAAAATTATACAATAAAATGGATGGTTATGTAGGCTTCTCCCCTGATAACTATTTCATTAAAGCTACGCGTCTTCCGCCCGTACCCGGTGGCTGGAAGGTTGTTGTAGAGAAATATGAAGCTGAAGAACGTTATATTCCTTTGAATGTTAATGCTCAGGGCGAGGTTAACCGCTTCATCCTGAAGATGATTGAGGAATATGAAAAGGAAGGCTTACGTATGGAGCTGAAGGATGATACCTATGACTCCTATGGCACTATGCTGCGCGACCTCGTTGTTACCGGTCATCCTGTGCTGATTAACACCTTCGAAGACTTTATCGAGAACATGCGCTAAGCATGGGGAAGTAAAAGGATTATGCCTAGCGTTTTAGAAAAGCAGCTGGCGCGTGCGTTAGATAGGCGGCTAAGTGTTTTCAATGGTAAGGCAGCTGATGGTTCACTTTTGCAGGATGAGATGTCTCTTAGAGCTGCAGCATATATGGCTAGTGAAATCATCCAGCCCTGCTGTTGTATGCTTTGCAATAAGGCAAAGCTGATGCAGCTTCTGGAGCAGACTAGCCTCTGTGCTGGACGTACAGAGCTGACGCAACGCATGGCTGAGCTTATCTATAATGACCTTGCACGTTGCAATGGTTTGGGCTAGTTAAATTAGGGATTTCGCGACTCTAAAAAAATCTTAAAAATTTTTTAGAAAAAGTGTTGACAAATACACGCGAATGCCTTATACTTATATTCGTCGCTGATACAACAGCACAAACGAATGCGGAAATAGCTCAGTGGTAGAGCACCTCCTTGCCAAGGAGGGGGTCGCGAGTTCGAATCTCGTTTTCCGCTCCACTTAAAAATTTACCCGGTAGAAATTACTCTACCGGGTTTTTTAGTATTGTCAAGAAGCTTTTATTGTGATATGATATTATGAGCGATTTATGTCAGCGTATTTTCGCTGAGAAAAAAGAAAAGCTGACAGCCTAATCCGATATTATTATATTTACCCACATATATACCTAAGGGAGGATTTTATTAATGAACGTTTCTGTTGAAAGAGTAGAGAATTTAGCAACTCTGAAAATCACTGTTCCGGCTGCTGATGTTAATGCCGGTTTCAAAAAAGCCGTACAAAAAATCGCTAACAGCGTAAATATTCCTGGCTTCCGTAAAGGTAAAGCTCCGCGCGCTATCATCGAAATGCACTATGGCAAAGAAGCTATCAAACAAGAAGCTTTTGAAATGGTAGCTAACAAAATCTACAGCGAAGCTCTGGATACCCAAAACCTGATTCCCGTAGAGGATCCGAAAGTTGAAGAATCCGTATTTGAAGAAGGCAAGGATATGGAGCTGACCATTAAGGTTACTGTTAAACCGGAACCTGAACTGGGCGAATACAAAGGCCTGCATGTAGACAAGGAAGAAGCAAACGTAACTGACGAAGACGTTGAAGCACAACTGAACGACCTGCGCAACCGCAGTGCAAAAATGGTTGCTGCTGAAGAAGGCCACATCATTGAAAAAGGTGACTTCGCAATCATCGACTTTGCTGGTACCGTTGGCGGCGAACCCTTCAGCGGTGGCGAAGGCAAGGGATATCCTCTGGAAGTAGGCTCCAACTCCTTCATCCCTGGCTTTGAAGATCAACTGGTTGGCCTTTCCAAGGGCGATGCAACTGACGTAGAAGTAACCTTCCCGGAAGAATACTTCGTAAAAGAGCTGGCTGGTAAAGAAGCAGTATTCAAAGTTAACATCCAAGATGTTAAAATTAAAGAACTGCCCGAGCTGACCGACGAATATGTTGCTACCAATACCAACAACGAATTCAAAACTGTAGAAGAGCTGCGTGCTAACTACAAAGAACGTATGCAAAAGGCTGCTGAAGAAAATGCTAAGGTTGCTTATGAGCATGCTCTGATTGACGCTGCTGTAGCTAATGCAAAATTCACTGTTCCTCCTGTAATGATCGAAGATCGCATTTCCCAAATGGTAGAAGAAATGCGCATGAGCCTGGAAAGCCGTAAAATGAGCATGGATATGTACAAACAATACACCGGCCTGACCGATGAGCAAATCCGTGAAAACCAACGTCCGGCTGCTGAAGAAAACGTTAAGACCGACCTGGTTCTGGACGCTATTGCTAAAGCAGAGGGTATCCAAGTAGATATGGCTGACGTTGATGCTGAAATCGCTGCAATCTCCAGCCAACATGGCGCTTCCGTTGACGAAGTTAAGAAGATCATTAAATCCAATGGCACCATGGGCCTGCTGCTGGCTAACATCTTGCGCCGCAAAGCAGCTCGTGTAGTTATTGACAGCGCAAAATAATTTGAGCTTCAATATGTGCAGTAAAGGAGTGTGACAAAATGAATTACGTGCCTATCGTTGTTGAACAATCCAGCCGTGGCGAGCGTTCCTATGATATTTATTCCCGCCTTTTGAAGGACAGAATTGTCTTCGTGACTGGTCCCATAGATGACAGTATGGCCAATGTTGTCATCGCTCAATTATTGTTCCTGGAGTCCGAGGACCCCGATAAGGATATTCATCTGTATATTAATAGCCCTGGTGGCAGCGTAAGCGCTGGCATGGCTATTTACGATACTATGCAATATATTAA
Source organism: Phascolarctobacterium sp. (assembly GCA_034117325.1). Classification (GTDB taxonomy): domain Bacteria; phylum Bacillota; class Negativicutes; order Acidaminococcales; family Acidaminococcaceae; genus Phascolarctobacterium_A. Next base: position 7,976 of record JAXEPX010000083.1, read on the forward strand.
ACCCGATGTTTCTACTATCTGCATGGGCATGGCTGCTAGCATGGCAAGCGTGCTCTTGGCAGCTGGTGCTCCTGGCAAGCGCTATGCTTTGCCTTATTCCAGAGTAATGATTCATCAGCCTCTGGGTGGAGCACAGGGTCAGGCTACGGAGATTGAGATTCACGCTCGCGAAATCCTGCGCATTCGCCAGGAAATGAACGAGGTGCTGGCAAAGCATACTGGTCAGAGCGTGGAGAAGATTGCCGCTGATACTGAGCGTGATCATTACCTGACTAGTAGGGAAGCAAAGGAATACGGCCTGATTGATGAGGTTGTCAGCCGTAGTAAATCTGCAGAATAAGATACCAAGGAGATATAGAAGATGAGTTATGACAACGGTCATGATAAGGATCTGTGCTGTTCCTTTTGCGGTAAACGCGAAAGTCAGGTGCGCAGACTTATTGCCGGTCGCGGTGTGTATATCTGTGACGAGTGTATCGAATTCTGCAAAGATATGCTTGACGAGGATTATGAAGAGGCTGCTCAAAATAGTGCTCCTGGCATGAGCGAGCTGCCCAAGCCGAAAGAGATCAAGGCTATTTTAGATGAATATGTAGTTGGTCAGGATGAGGCTAAAAAGACCTTGTCCGTGGCTGTCTACAATCATTATAAACGTATTAACTACGAAATGCACAATCCTCAGGAAAAGCGTGATGTGGAGCTGCAAAAGTCTAATATCCTCATGTTAGGACCGACTGGCAGTGGTAAAACGTTGCTTGCTCAAACCTTAGCAAAGATTTTGCAGGTGCCTTTTGCTATTGCTGATGCTACTACGCTGACTGAGGCTGGTTATGTGGGCGAGGATGTAGAAAATATTCTGCTCAAGCTCATTACGAATGCTGATTATGATATTGAAGCGGCGCAACGCGGTATCATCTATATAGATGAAATCGATAAAATTGCCCGTAAGTCTGAGAATGTATCCATTACCCGTGATGTTTCTGGTGAAGGTGTTCAACAGGCGCTTTTAAAAATTCTGGAGGGTACTGTAGCAAGTGTTCCGCCTAAGGGTGGACGCAAGCATCCTCAACAGGAGTTCATTACTATTGATACCACAAATATTCTCTTTATCTGTGGTGGTGCTTTTGCTGGGTTAGAGCATATTGTTAATGCTCGCGTTGGCAAGAAAAATCTTGGCTTTGGTGCAGATATTCGCAAGAAGGCAGAGATTAACACCACGGAGGCTTTTAGCCAAGTGCTGCCTGAGGATATTATGAAGTTTGGTATTATTCCTGAGTTTGCAGGTCGTTTGCCTGTTGTAGTAACCTTGGAATCTCTTGATAAGGAAGCTCTCGTTAAGATTTTAATGGAGCCTAAAAATGCTCTCGTTAAGCAATACCAACGCTTTTTAGAAATGGATGGCGTGGAGCTGGAATTTGATGCGAAGGCTCTGGAGGCTATTGCTGAAGAGGCACTGAAACGCAATGCTGGCGCTCGTGGCTTGCGTTCTATTATTGAATCCATTATGCGCAATGTAATGTATGAAGTTCCTTCCCGTGATGATGTGAAAAAGTGCATTGTTACTGAAGCCACTGTGCGTGAACATTGTGAACCGCAAATGATTGTGGAAGAATAAGTTCAAAATAGGGGGAAGGGTTTACACATGCCTTTCCCTCTTTTTTGTTAGAATAATGATTCATTGATCAATTTGAATAGCTACATAAATTATGTTCCCGAATGCATCGCAAAGGAGGGATTAGATGACTCAAGAATTGGATAATAAAGAAACACTTATTCTGCCTTTATTAGCATTGCGAGGATTGGTAATTCTCCCTGGAATGCTAGTAAATGTTGATGTAGGGCGAGATAAATCCATTGCAGCGGTAAATGCCGTTATGGATAGTGATAAAAAAATACTCTTAGTAGCGCAAAAGGATTCTTCACTTGCTGATATTACTACAGCAGACTTGTACAGCTGGGGTGTATTAGCTGAGGTTAAGCAACAGCTACAGCTTCCTAGTGGGGCAATACGTGTTTTAGTCGAAGGCTTAGAGCGCGTGAAGCTGGAAAATGTAACGGAGATTCACCAGAATAACAGTGATTATTTTGTAGGACAAGGTGTGTGTGCGCAAAGCATCAGTGGGAATCCTAATGAGGAAGAGGCTTTACGTCGCCTATTGTTAGAGGTATTCGAACAATGGGTTACGGTGAGCAAGAAAGTCAATGCTGAGGTTATTCAGGCCTTTAAAGGGCAACCTGATACTGGTAAGGTTGCAGATATGATGACTGGTTATCTTCCCGTTTCTATAGAAGAAAAGCAGCGTGTTTTAGAGCAGGATGATATTAATAAACGTTTACACTGCTTATATGAGCTCCTAACCAAGGAGAAGGAAATTGCTGCTGTTGCTAAAAATATTTCCCATCAGGTGCATGAGCAGGTTGAGCAGAACCAAAAGGAATATTACCTGCGCGAACAAATTAAGGCTATTAGCAAGGAGCTGGGTGAGCCTGAGGATGTTCAGGCAGAAATCGCTGAATATAAACGTCAAGTTGCTGAGCTCAAGCTGCCTGCTGATGTTGAGGCTAAGCTTAATAAGGAGTTTGGTCGTCTGATAAAAATGCCTCCAATGACACCTGAGGGTGCAGTTATTCGAAGCTATATCGATGCGTTACTCTCCTTGCCTTGGGGTAAATTTACAACGGATAATTTTGATTTAAAAATGGCGCAAAAGACACTGGATAAGGATCATTATGGCCTTAAGAAGGTGAAGGAGCGCATTTTAGAATACCTAGCTGTACGTGCACTTTCCCAGAGTACGCGTGGTCCTGTGCTGTGTCTAGTGGGCCCTCCAGGTGTGGGCAAGACAAGCCTTGCTTTTAGTATTGCTAGTGCTATTGGTCGCAAGTTTACGCGTGTTTCCTTGGGTGGTATACGTGATGAAGCCGAGATTCGTGGTCATCGCCGTACCTATATTGGCTCCATGCCTGGTCGTATTATCCATGGCATGCAGGTTGCAGGCTGTATGAATCCTGTCTTTTTGTTGGACGAGGTGGATAAAATGGCTGCAGATTTCCGAGGAGATCCTGCTAGCGCATTGCTTGAGGTGCTTGATCCGGAGCAGAATCACAGCTTTAGTGACCACTTTATTGAATTTCCCTTTGATTTGTCCAATGTTTTTTGGATTGTAACCGCGAATACTGTGGAAACTATTCCGCCAGCGCTGCGTGACCGTATGGAAATCATTCAGCTGAGCAGCTATACTGATGAAGAAAAGGTGAAGATTGCGCAGCTACACCTGTTACCGAAGGAAATCAAGCTCAATGGTCTAGAGAAATATAAGGTTAATGTCAGTGAGTCCGCCATTCGTCGGGTAATTCACGACTATACTCGTGAAGCAGGTGTGCGTAATTTGGAGCGCAAGCTAGCTGGAGTTTGTCGCAAGATTGCTTATAAAATTGTCCAAGGTAAGCATAAATCTGCAAAGATTACAGAAAAAAACCTGGAAAAATACCTGGGCAAGGTTATTTATATGGATGATGATATTAGCCTTGAGCCCTCTGTAGGCAGCTGTAATGGCCTTGCTTGGACTAGCGTAGGTGGAGAGCTCCTGAAGGTAGAGGTACTGACCTTTAAAGGAAAAGGCAATCTTACTTTGACTGGTCAGCTTGGCGATGTTATGAAGGAGTCTGCGCAAGCAGGCTATACCTATATTCGTAGTCGGGCAAAGAAGCTGGGCTTAGAAGAGAGCTTTAGCGAAAATACTGATATTCATATTCATCTGCCCGAGGGTGCAGTGCCGAAGGATGGACCTTCTGCAGGTGTAACTATGGTTACAGCGATGGTTTCTGCTCTGACTGGTAAGCAGGTTAAGGGTAAACTCGCTATGACGGGTGAGATTACTTTGTCCGGTAAGGTATGGCCGGTTGGTGGCATTAAAGAAAAAATGCTAGCTGCATATCGCTATGGCGTAAAAACAGTGCTCCTACCGAAGCGTAATCTGCAGGATTTAGATGACTTACCGGAAAATGTTCGCAAAGCTATGGAATTTATTGGCGTGGAGCATCTTGATGATGTTTTGAAAATTGCACTGGAGGAAACACATGAATAAAGCAGCCTGGGATATTATTCGTTCTAAATATGTTGCATCTGCTGTTCGTGCTGACCAATATCCTGCCACAAAAATGATTGAGGCAGCCTTTATCGGTCGCAGTAATGTGGGGAAGTCTTCTCTGATTAATTCTCTCTGTCGTCGCAATGGCCTAGCGCGCGTGAGCTCCACCCCTGGCAAGACGCAGACAATTAACTTCTACGAATTAGAGGCGAAGCGTGCAAGTGAAGGCTTGGACGAGCGTGCTAAATTCTACCTAGTTGATTTGCCGGGCTATGGCTTTGCGAGAACAAATCATGGCAACAAGGAGCAATGGTCAGGCTTTATTAGCAAATATCTTTCTGAAAGCGATAATTTGGGCCTTGTTTGCCAATTAATTGATATTCGCCATAAACCCATGGAGAGCGATCTGGAGTGCTATGAATGGCTGAAAAGCTGTGGACTGAAGGTTATGATCGTGCTCACGAAGTCCGATAAGCTTTCTAAGAACGCAGCTATGAGTCAAAAGGCACTTTTTAAACGTACAATGGGCTTAGCTGAGGATGAGATTATTACCTATACCTCTAGCCAGCACACTAACCGTGGTGAGCTTATTGCTCGCATTATGTCTGCCTTGGTAGATAACGGTGTGGAGGAAGAGACCGAGGCCTAGGCTAGCTACATAAGGTTTAGCTTATTTTATTAAAGCTGTTGTTGCAGTAGAGTAGATGGGAAGTGGAGTATAGATGTTATTAAATCGCATATTGCTATTTGTGATGGCCCTTTGCCTAGGCCATTTTCTCATGCGAGCGCATTTGCCCATTCCCTTCCTATTAGGAGGATTGTTATCGGCGCTAGCAGTGAAGACATGCGCACGGCGTGCTTCTGTAAGCTGGCCGAAGCAGCTACGCGAATATGCCTTGATGATTGCAGGCTATGGCATTGGCTCGACCTTCACTGCAGATACCTGGAGTAATTTTATGCGTGAGATTTGGGGAGTAACGGAGGCTACGGTTGTTATTCTCGGTGCGAGTCTACTGCTAGCCTTCGTAACAGCTCGCGTTTCAGGAGAAAATCTTAAGAGCTGCATTATGGGCATGCTTCCTGGCGGGATGACGCTGACGATGCTTCTAGCTGAGGAGGATGATGAGGTTAATCCGAATGTTGTCATGGTAATGCAGATTATTCGCCTTTTAAGCGTGGTCATCACGGTACCATTCCTCGTTATTTGGCTTCTTGATGCAAAGGTTGTGGGGTCAAGCATCGCACTGCCTAATGTGGGCGGTGTGCATTGGCTGGTGTTTATTCCTCTAGCAGTTTTAGGCTGCTTTGTAGCCAAAAAGGTACATTTACCTACACCACGATTATTAGGACCTATCTTAGCTACGGCTGCTTTTGCTGTGTATAGCGGCGGTGTACAGCCAGTACCTGTATATCTTATGGCACCGGCTCAAGTAAGCATTGGTCTTTTTATGGGTATGCAGCTAGACGCTGATCGCATTTGGAAGACACGCAAGATGGTGCCTTTTATCCTCATTGGTACAGCGCTAATGATTGTTGTGAGCATAATTATGGCGCATGTCTTAAGTGAGCGCTATGGCTTTAGCCTCATTACAGCCTTTTTAGCAATGGCACCAGGTGGTATTGCCGAAATGTCGCTGGCGGGTATGAGTATGAAGGAAAATGTATCCGTAATACTTACGTATCAGTTAGTGAGGGTGTTGGCGATTAATATCTGTATACCCCCTTTCTTAAGCTGGATGTTTAAGAAGAAAACTGCATAAAAATTTTAGAGTCACAGAGAAATTTTTACGAAAATTTTTCTGTGACTTTTTTGCTTTTAGAGAGAAAAAAGCCGAAAAAGCCCATGGTTAAGCGATTTTTTTGGATTAGTTAAATCGGCGGGACGATAAAAGGCCCTACTGGACAAAAGCGTTCCAACGTGCTATAATGTAATCATCCTAAGAGAAAAGAAAAAGTAAGTATTAAAAAGGAGGTAAAAGTAATGTTAGAGAAAATGCTGAAGGCTTTCTATGAATTCCAAGTACTGTACATGCACTAATAATTTATGTGATAAAGGAGGCAAACACAATGTTAGAAAAAATGCTCAAAGCTTTCTACGAGTTTCAAGTATTATACATGCACTAAGAGGTAGTGAAAAATGAATAGTGACCATTTGTAAGGGCGCTTAGCTAATTGAATGATAGCTAAGCGCTCTTTTTATCTATAATGTAAGCTAGAATAGATTACATTATGCTTACATTGCACGAGATGAATCTGGATAAAGATATTCTTATACATAAATTAAAAAGACGATGATTACGGGATATACAGCAATGGACATAGTTCTTATTAGAACTAGATATCGCAAAAATAATTTAGGGAATTTTGTGGTAAAAGTGTTGACAAGCTTAATGAGAACTGTTATAATTAAAACATCAAATCAATATTTCGTATGAAGTGCTAACTGGTGTAAATCCACACGGTCCCGCCGCTGTAACAGGCTTGCCTGGAGTCAGCAAAGTACCTCATACAAGCATACGCTTGACCTGCGAGCGACGGGTGAGATGTTTAACAAATAAGGCACTGTTTATGTGAGAGTGGCAGTAACCTTAAATGTACGCATTAAACCGCTTCTGCTTGCAGGAGCGGTTTCTTAGTCATCTAAGTAAGTAGGGCGAAATATTGATTTTCCAATAATCCTTATGAATGGTACATCAAGCAAACTGGACACTTGCTTCTTGCATATTAATTCAAATTCATTCATTCTAAAAAACAAATACTCCTTATCCTTCTCCTCCATTTAACGTTAGCTTGTCGCAGGGGTGTGAACAAGCTAGAGAGTGTAAAAAGACCGCCTAAGCCAGGGCGGTTTTTTTATTGCCTAAACAAATTCAGGCCTAGAGTGGAGCGATGAAGTATTGTTGCACGATTTTCTTAAAAACTGTTGACACTTGGCACGGAACTTGCTAAGATATAAGATATACAAATTTATATGTAAAAGCGAGGAATGGAAGGGTTTGAGCCTGTAGGCGATTTAGAGAGGCAGCGGTTGGTGCAAGCTGCGAGCGCTGGCGTGCAAGCTGTAGTCCAGGAGCTGCTTTACTGAAGTCATGCTTACTGCTTAAGCATGGATGTGTAGGCAAAGTCGGGTGCACACGTTACGTGCTTCGAGTGCTTTGCGCTTTTGTTAGCGTGAAGAAGATAGGTGGTACCACGATAATTTTTCGCCCTGTCCTTTTTGGACAGGGCTTTTTTAAGCTTTAGCTATGGCAATATGCTTGCTAGCTGCTTAAAGTAGATTAAGGAGGATGTATTAATGAGCGAGGAACATAATATTCCTAAGGTTTATGACCCTGCTTCCGTAGAGAAGAAATGGTACGAGTTCTGGGAAAAAAATCGTTATTTTCATGCTGAGGTAGAGGAGGGCAACAAGGCATTTAGCATTGTTATTCCGCCTCCGAATATTACTGGTCAGCTGCATATGGGCCATGCCCTGGATAATACTTTGCAGGATATTTTGATTCGTTGGCATCGTATGATGGGTCACAATACTCTGTGGATGCCTGGTTATGACCATGCAGGTCTCGCAACCCAAATCAAGGTTGAAGAGGTTATTAAAAAAGAAGAGGGTAAGACCCGTTATGACCTGGGTCGTGAAGAGTTCCTGAAACGCGTGTGGGCTTGGAAGGAGCAATATGGCGATCGCATTATTAATCAGCTGAAGCATCTGGGCGTATCCTGCGACTGGGAGCGCAAACGCTTCACTATGGACGAGGGCTGCTCCCGTGCTGTGCGCGAGGTCTTCTGCACTCTGTTTGAAAAGGGTCTTATTTATAAAGGCACCCGTATCACCAACTGGTGCGTAAATTGCAATACTGCTCTGTCCGATATCGAGGTAGAGCATAAGGATGATCCGGGCCATCTGTGGTACATCAATTATCCTGTAGTAGAGGAAGAGGGTCGCTACCTGACCATCGCAACTACTCGTCCTGAGACCATCCCTGGCGATACTGCTGTAGCAGTTAACCCCGAGGATCCGCGCTATGGTGACCTCGTAGGTAAAACTCTGCGCCTGCCCACTACTGATAGAGTTATTCCTATCATTGCAGATAGCTATGTAGACCTGCAATTTGGTACTGGCGCTGTAAAAATCACTCCGTCCCATGACCCCAACGACTATGAGATGGGCATTCGCCATAACCTGCCGAGCATCGTTGTTATTGGCATGAATGGCATCATGACTGCTGAAGCAGGTAAATATGCTGGTCAAACTCGCGAAGAGTGTCGCAAAAATATCGTAGCTGACCTGAAGGAAATGGGTCTCTTGATTAAGATTGAGGAGCATTCCCATGCTGTAGGTCACTGCCAACGCTGTGGCTGCGTAGTTGAGCCCCTCGTTTCTACCCAATGGTTCGTAAAGATGGAGCCCCTGGTAAAGGCTGCTGTGGACTGTGTTAACGATGGTCGCACTCAGTTCGTGCCTGAGCGCTTCACGAAGACCTATACCGGCTGGATGGATAATATCCGCGATTGGTGTATTTCTCGCCAGATTTGGTGGGGTCATCGTATCCCTGTTTGGTATTGCGATGACTGCGGCGAAATGCATGCTAGCCGCACTGATCTGACTGCTTGCCCGAAATGCGGCAGCACCCATATCCATCAGGATGAGGACGCTCTGGATACCTGGTTCAGCTCCGCTCTGTGGCCCTTCTCCACGATGGGCTGGCCGGATAAGACTCCGCTCTTAAAGCAATTCTATCCCACGAGCGTACTGGTAACCGGCTATGATATCATCTTCTTCTGGGTTGCACGTATGCTGATTATGGGCATGGAATTCATGCAGGATATTCCCTTCGAGAAGGTCTTCATCCATGGCCTTGTACGCGACAGCCAGGGTCGCAAGATGTCCAAATCCTTGGGCAATGGTATCGACCCGCTGGAGGTTATCGATAAATACGGCGCAGATACTCTGCGTTTCATGCTGATTACCGGCAATACTCCTGGTAACGACATGCGCTTCTATTGGGAGCGTGTGGAAGCAACGCGTAACTTCGCAAATAAGATTTGGAATGCTTCTCGCTTTGCACTGATGAATATTGAAGGCTATGATCCCAATGCTGAGCTTGCTCCCTATACTCTGGCTGATAAATGGATTCTCTCCCGTCTGCAGCACACTGCTAAGGGCGTTACCGAAATGCTGGAGAAATTCGAGCTGGGCGAAGCTGGCCGCATGATTTACGACTTCATCTGGGGCGAGGTTTGCGACTGGTATATTGAGCTGGCTAAACCCCGTCTGTACAATAAAGAAAACGCTGCTGAGCGTGCAACCGCACAGCACGTATTGGCAAAGGTGCTTACGAGCGCTATGCAGCTCCTGCATCCCTACATGCCGTTCATCACCGAAGAAATCTATCAATGCCTGCCGCATGAAGCAGAAAGCATCATGATTTCCAAGTGGCCCGAGGCTGATCCTGCTCTGATTGATGATGAAGCAGAACGCCTGATGGGTGCTATCATGGAAAGCATCAAGGCTGTCCGCAATATGCGTGCTGAAGTAAATGTACCGCCCGGAAAGAAGGTACCGGCAACCATGCTGGTAGCTGCAGACCTGAAGGCAGGTGTTGAGGCTAATGCTAACTACATCCATCTGATGGGTGCCATCAGTGAGCTCACTGTGCTGGACGACAGCGCTGCTAAGCCTGAAAACGCTATGGCTGCAGTTGTTTCCGGTATCGAGGTATATCTGCCGCTGGCAGGTCTCATTGACGTAGAAAAAGAAACTGCTCGTCTGAATAAGGAGCTGGCAGCAATCGATAAGGAACTGAGCCGCGTAGAAGGTAAGCTGGGTAATGCCGGCTTCCTGGCGAAAGCACCCGATGCTGTTATCGAGAAGGAAAAGGCTAAGGCTGCTGAGCTTAATGGCAAGAAGGATGCTATTAATGAGCGTCTGGCTTACTTGAAAACGCTGTAATGAAGTATTAGGAAAGCGAAGTGAACCCCCTCCAGCGCAAGGTTGGTGGGATTAAAATCCTCCCCTAGCAAGGGGAGGCTTTCCTATATTTAGATATATCTGCATTTTGGAGGCGGAACATGAATTATACTGAAAGCCTGGGTTATCTCGATAGCCTGGGAAAATTTGGCATTCAGCTGGGCATGGAGCGCATCGAGGGCCTGCTGAAGGAATTGGGCAATCCCGAGCAAAAAATTAAAACTGTACATGTCACCGGTACTAATGGCAAGGGCTCCGTCACCAGCATGATTACGAATATTTTATTGGCTGCTAACCTCAAGGTGGGCAAATTTACCTCGCCCCATCTTGTGAAGTACAATGAGCGCATTACCTTAAATGGCAAGGACATTAGCGATGAGGCCTTTGCTACAACTATCTCTGCAGTGAAGGTAGCTGCTGATAGTATTGTTAAAAAGGGCGTGTGCGAGCAGCCGACGCAGTTTGAAATCCTTACTGCAGCAGCCTTCCTCTATTTCTATTTAGAAAAGGTGGACTATGCTGTTATCGAGGTAGGTATGGGTGGCCTGTGGGATTCTACGAACGTGATTACACCCGTGGTCTCTGTTATTACCAATGTGGCGCTAGATCACACTGATCGCTGTGGCAAGACAATTGAGCGCATTGCCATGCAGAAGGCGGGCATTATTAAAGAGAAGGTGCCCGTAGTTACTGCTGCTGAGGGGAATGAGGCCTTGGGACCCATTGTAAGCTTTGCGATGTTCCGTGAAGCACCTGTGTACCTCTATGGCAAGGCCTTTCGTGGTGAAGAGGTGACAAGCTCCATGGAGGGGCAGCGCTTCACTCTCTACGCAGGTGATACCTATAGCTCGGAATATGAAATCAAGCTGCCTGGTGAGCACCAGATTCGCAATACTAGCCTGGCTATTGTAGCTGCGAAGCTTGTTTCCAAGCAAGACGACCGCATTAACGAGGTGGCGCTGCATATCGGCGTTGCTAATACTGTATGGCCTGGACGCCTAGAGCGCATTCATCAGCACCCCGATATTATCCTCGATGGCGCGCATAATCCAAATGGCGCCGAGGCTCTGCGCAAGGCTTTGGATAAATATTACCCGGGTCAGAAGGTACACTTTGTCTTCGGTATGATGGGCGATAAGGATATGAGTGGCGTTATCAATACCCTTATTCATAATGACGATGTGGTGTACACTGTGCGTGCGGATAAGGGCTATCGTGCAGCCGAGGCTTGTGACTTGGCGAAACTAATCGGTACCAATGCTATTGCTGTGGAGGACCTGGGCGAGGCCTATGGCAGGGCTTTGGCTGGCGCTGGCAGCGAGGGCGTGGTCTGCGTGTGCGGTAGCTTGTACCTCGTGGGCGAGTTTAAGAAAATGCTGCTGGAGCAGAAGAAAAACATGAATTAAAAGCTATAAGATTTATGCTAGAAGTATTTAGTTTGGCTTTTTAATAGCGTTGTAACGCTTTTTCTAAAGCAGATCGGAAATTTTATGCAAAAATTAGCTGCTTATCTCGACAATAAAATATATTATATGCTGTTCTTTACGGTGGCCGTGATACCACTGAATCAGAGATTTACAGCATTTTGTGTGAGCATGACCTTTATCGCGGCACTCATAGTTGCTCTAGCGAAGGGAAGACAGCAACCCTGCGTTCTGAAGCCTTGGCAGCAGGGGGTGCTGTACTTACTCCTCATCATTGGTGTAATTTCACTGCATTTTTCTCTAAATAAGTTTATCTCCTCATTGAACTATCTCTATGTCGCGGGGCAGTACGGTGCGCTCTTTTTCGTGCTACTGCGTCACGGCTGGCAGAGACCACAGATTTTTGGTGGTGCTGGGCTAAGTACTCTCTCTGGAGAGCTGCAGAATGGCGGAGAGGTAATGACAATGCAGCAGAGCGGGTGGTGTGGGCTCTGGCAGCGCTTTAGCGCTTTGCCAAGACCATTGCAGCTTATCCTGGCCTTTCTAGCCATGTCCGTTTTTGTAAGCATAGTGGGTATAGCGCAGAAGCTTTTGGGTGTGACGGGGGATGGCATTTGGACCGACCCAGACCAGTTCCCCGACCTCAAAGTGCGCGTTTATTCCACGCTTGTGAACCCAAACCTTTTGGCTGGTTATCTCGTGCTCATTATCTCTTATTGTACGGCCTTCTTTAACGTGACAAAGGAGTATAAGCGTTATCGTCTGGCGTTCGCTTGCACTGGAGTGCTAGCGGCACTCTGCCTACTCTACACCTATAGTCGTGGCAATTGGCTCGCATGTGCAATGATGCTCATGGCATTTTGCGTGCTCTTTTGTCGCAAAGCCTTTCTCCCTGTGCTAGCAGGTGGTGCTATGGCTCTCATAGTGGGTGGCAGGGCTGTGCTGCAGCGTCTCACATCAATTACGAGTGGGGAGGACACATCGGCGGCTTTACGTATTGCTTATTTTGAGAGTACTACTGCCGTCATTGAGGACTTCCCTCTGGGCGTAGGCTGGAACGGCTATCGCTTTGTCTATCCTGATTATAATTTTTATTTAGCAGATACGAGTGTCATTATGTACCACTGCCATAATCTTTTTCTCAATGTTTTGGCCGAGCTAGGCTGGCATGGTTTACTTGTTTTTCTCGTCGTATGGTGGGGCATCTTCCTTCCTGCGGCGTGGAAATTAGCTTATCAAGGGCGCAGCCTTTGGCTCAAAGCTATGGGAATCGGGTATGTGCTAGCGACAGTGGGCATTGCCATCGGTGGACTCACTGATCATGTCTTTTACAATACTCAGTTAGGGCTGAGCTTCTGGCTGCTGGGGGGACTGACAATGCTGAGCGCGAAGCTGAATAATTACGAGGTATAAATAATTAGCATAAAAAGAAAAATAAAAGTCGAAGCTTAGGGTAATTTGCCTTAAACTTCGACTTTTTTGTATTCTTGAAAATGTTTTGCGCTGTGGAGCGAGTCGCCTGCAGTTTAGCTATATTTGAGCTGCACCGCAGTTTACTTGCACTTTACTCAATGCCTTCTAACGCTTGGGCGAGGTCGGCGATTAAGTCGGCTTTATCCTCCAGACCGCAGGAGATGCGTACGAGGCCTGCGGGGATGCCTGCAGCAGCAAGCTGTTCATCCGTCATTTGGCGATGAGTGCTGGTAGCAGGATTCAGGCAGCAGGTGCGCGCGTCGGCAACATGTGTCTCAATGGCTGCGATTTTTAGACGCTTCATAAAGGCTTCAGCGGCCTTGCGTCCACCCTTCAGATTGAAGGAAACGACGCCGCAGCCACCATTGCCGAGGTATTTTTGCGCTTGTGCATAGTATTTATTAGAGGGCAGGCCAGGATAGCTAACGTAGTCCACTTGGGGTTGCTTTTCCAAAAATTCGGCTACAGCCTGACCGTTTTCAACATGGCGGGGCATGCGTACATGCAGGGACTCGAGACCGAGGTTCAGGATAAAGGCGCTTTGAGGGGATTGTACGCAGCCGAAGTCGCGCATTAGCTGCGCAGTAGCCTTCGTAATGAAGGCGCCTGCCTGGCCAAATTTTTCAGCATAGGTAATACCATGGTACGAGTCGTCAGGGGTACACAGGCCAGGGAATTTATCCGCATGCGCCAGCCAATCAAATTTGCCGCTATCAATGATGGCGCCGCCCACGCATGCGCCATGACCATCCATATATTTCGTAGTGGAGTGGGTAACAATATCAGCGCCCCATTCGATAGGACGGCAGTTAATCGGAGTGGGGAAGGTGTTATCGACAATCAGGGGCACACCATGACGATGTGCTGCGTTGGCAAATTTTTCGATATCCAGCACGGTTAGCGCAGGATTGGCGATAGTCTCACCGAAGACTGCACGCGTATTATCCTGGAAAGCTGCATCGAGCTCCTCATCCGTAGCATCGGGGGATACAAAGGTTGCAGTGACGCCCATTTTTGCCATGGTAACGCTAATCAGATTAAAGGTGCCGCCGTAGATGGAGGAGGAAGCAACGATGTGGCTGCCTGCTTCACAAATGTTAAAGAGAGCGAAAAAGTTTGCCGCCTGACCGGAGGAGGTAAGCATTGCAGCAGCACCGCCCTCGAGCTCAGCAATTTTCGCAGCTACATAGTCGCAGGTGGGGTTTGCCAGGCGGGAGTAAAAATAACCGCTTGCCTCGAGGTCGAATAGCTTGCCCATGTCCTCGCTGGTGTCGTATTTAAAGGTCGTGGATTGAATGATGGGGATTTGGCGCGGTTCGCCATTACCCGGATGATAGCCACCTTGAACACATTTGGTATTGATATTAGTAGTATTAGCCATTTTACACAATCTCCATTTCTTGAATTTATTTTTACCTAAGATTATTCCGTTTATTGCTTTACTTCTGCACCCAGTCTTTGCAACTGCAGGAGAATTTTATTATATTGATCCAGGGCCTTATTGAGCTTATCGCCATCAGCAGGAGCCAGCTGTGTGAGGTCGTAGGGTGTATCCTGGTACACGATATTGAGCCAGTTCATATAGAAAAGATGTGCGTAGCTGCGCCATTTGAAGACGGGCTCCTGCGTAGTGTCGTTATCGGGAAAGTAGAATTTAGGGAGCTCGATAGGCAGGTCCTTTTTCTTATCGCGATAATATTCATCTGCGAGGGTATAGCGATCGTACTCGAAATGACCCAGCACGAAAATGCGGCGTAAGTCCTTCGTTGCGCAGATATTAATGCCATTTTCCACGGAGCGACTCAGCACCTGCAGTGCTTTGCAGGCATCAATCGCATCGTCATCGACTGCGGTATGTCGGGACTGCGGGATGAAGTAACGGTCGTCAAAGCCACGCAGTAGGGGATGATTTTTTACCGTCAGGCCATAGGGGAAGATGCCGAACATTTTTGCAGGAAGCACTGTTTTATGCACGCCGTAGTAATGGTAGAGCGCTGCCTGTGCGCCCCAGCACAATGTCATCGTGGAGTAGCAGTGGTACTCGGCCCAGTCAAGATAGGCCTCAATTTCCTTCCAGTAGTCCACCTCTTCAAAAGGAATGGTCTCGACAGGTGCGCCGGTCATTAAGAAGGCGTCATAATATTTATCTTTAATATCGTTAAATTCTAGGTAAGCGCGGTCTAGATAAGAATTGTCAGTATGGGTGGTTTCGCGGCTCACTACACGGCAGAAGTCGACCTCAATCTGCAGGGGAGAGTTACCTAAAAGGCGTAGCAGCTGAATTTCGGTGGGCTTCTTCAGCGGCATGAGATTGAGCACGCAGACCTTCAAGGGACGCACACGCTGAGTATTAGCGCGTTGCTCCTCCATGGTAAAAATTCCTTCCTCCTGTAATTGGGTGATAGCAGCTAAATGGTCATTGACTTTAATAGGCATTTCTTGTTCCTCCTCAAAATTTTCGTCATGAAAAAATTAATATTGACACGCTGGCAGGAGCAAGGCAATAAAAAAGCTTTCGTTCCTGCAAAAATACAGGGACGAAAGCGTAACTTCGTGATACCACCCTTATTCATCCATATGTCACCATATGGACCTCATCAAGTACGCAGGGATTTATGAATTTACCCTTTAATACTCTAGCACTGTAACGGGTGCGCCCGGACGACCTAAATGCTCAGCAATTCAGTCCATCAGCTCCAAGACCATCTTCAACGCCACCCCTTGCTCCTCCTTGCACCGTAGTGGAGGCTCTCTGCGCCAAGCTCGTGCGTTTACTCTTCTTTTCATCGCTCGTTATTAAGCTATGTGCCACATGATACCGCAAGTAAACGGCAGTGTCAACAAGAAAAGCAGAAAAATTTACAAAAAGTTGATACAATACATAAAAGTGTAAAGGAGTTTACAGAAAATGTAAAAAAAGTTAACCTGTAAAGTTAACGAATTTTACTTGACAAATTCCTAGAATAGTGTAAAATATCCTCAATAACTTATAAACCTAGTAGTTTAATAAGAAATTTAAGGAGAGTTTAATTATGGAATTTGCAACTAAATGTGTTCATGCCATTGGCGCAAGTGATGCCACTGGTACTATTACTCCAGCTATTTATATTTCTTCAACCTTTGCTCATCCGAGACTGGGCGAGACCACTGGCTTTGCCTACACTCGCGAGTCCAATCCGACCCGCGCTCGTTTGGAAACACTGCTCGCTACATTGGAAAATGGTGTGGATGCACTAGCTTTTTCTTCTGGCATGGCAGCCGTAGATGCTGTAATGCATCTATTTGCTCCCGGAGATCATATTATCACAGGCAACGATTTATATGGTGGTTCTTTCCGTATTTTCCGTTCTGTTTACGAGCAATATGGCCTCAAGTTTACAGCGGTGCACACCTCTAATCTAAATGAGATAGAAGCAGCTATTAAAGAAAATACCAAGGCTATTTACCTCGAAACTCCTACAAATCCGACCATGGAGATTTCTGATTTACGAGCCATCAGTGCTTTAGCTAAGAAGTATAAGCTACTCGTAATCGTAGATAATACTTTTCTGACTCCGTATTTTCAGCAGCCATTGAAGCTTGGAGCAGACATTGTTATTCATAGCGGCACGAAATATCTCTGTGGTCACAATGATGTGCTCTGTGGCTTTACTGTTGCCAAGGAGCAAGGTATAGCTGATAGATTGCGCCTGATTTATAAAACCACGGGTGCCTGCCTGGGAGCACTTGATGCGTGGCTCGTAATCCGTGGCATCAAGACACTACCTCTGCGCATGGAGCAGCATCAACGCAATGCACAGGCGCTTGCTGCGTATTTACTGACAGAGCCAAAGGTAAAATATGTCCTCTATCCTGGTTTGGAAAATCATCCTGGCTACGAAGTTAATAAAGCGCAAACAACAGGCTTTGGTGGTATGATTTCCTTTGCAGTTGATAGTTCCAGAACAGCAGAACTGCTTTTGGAAAAGATTAAACTGATAAAATTTGCTGAAAGTCTCGGGGGAACGGAGAGCCTCTTAACCTATCCTATTCGCCAGACGCACGCCGATTTAACACTTGAGGAATGCGCAGATAAGGGGATTACTGATTGTCTTTTGCGCCTATCCATAGGTATCGAAGCAACAGAGGATTTAATTGCGGATTTAAAACATGCTTTTGCTAGTATTGATGCCTAAAATAGAATTAGAAAATGTTATGATACTTTAGAAATTAATATATGGGTGTTTATGAAGTTGGTCATTGAGGGGTGCTTACATATGACAAGCTATGATTTTGATAAAAATATCGATAGACACAATACTGATTGCTTAAAATACGACTTTGCTGTCCGTAGAGGGCGTCCTGCCGATGTCCTGCCCCTATGGGTTGCCGATATGGATTTCCCTATTGCACAGGAGATTCAGGAGGCATTAATAAAGCGCTGTCAGCATGGGATTTTTGGCTATAGTGAAGCTGGAGATAGCTATTTTGCAGCTTTGCAAAAATGGTATGCCAAGCATTTCAATTGGCACGTAGAGCAAGAATGGCTCATTAAGACTCCGGGCGTAGTCTTTGCCTTGGCTATGGCTGTCAAGGCATTTACGCATGAGGGAGATGGGGTTCTTGTGCAGCAGCCGGTATACTATCCCTTTACCGAGGTTATTCGCGATAATGGGCGCGAGGTAGTTAATTCTTCTCTAATCCTCGTCAATGGTCATTATGAAATAGATTTTGCAGATTTAGAAGAAAAGCTCGCTGATCCTAAGGTGAAGCTGATGTTCCTCTGCTCGCCCCATAATCCTGTGGGTCGTGTCTGGAGCAGGGAGGAATTGCAAAAAGTGGGAGATTTATGTCTGAAGTACAATGTAATTACTGTTAGCGACGAGATTCACTCTGATTTTGTATGGGCTCCTAATGTTCATACTACCTTCGCTACTCTTGGCGAAAAATATGCGCAGAACTGCATTGTCTGCACTGCGCCAAGTAAAACCTTTAATCTGGCAGGCGTACAGGTATCTAATATTTTCATTCCGAATGCAAGCTTGCGTCGCGCTCTGCGCAAGCAAATAGATGCTGCGGGTTATAGTCAGCTAAACGCGTTAGGCCTCGTTGCCTGCGAAGCGGCCTATACCTATGGCGAGGAATGGCTAGCGCAGGTCAAGGCTTATATCGAGGCTAATATTGCCTTTGTGCGAGAATATTTGGTACAAAATTTACCGCAGATTAAGCTGCTGCCAATCGAGGGCACATATTTAATTTGGCTGGACTGCAGTGCTTTAGGTATGAGTGCAGATGAACGTGAAAAATGGCTCTGGCACGAGGCGAAGCTCTGGCTTGATGGCGGAGGTATCTTCGGTAAAGAGGGCGAACCCTACGAGCGCATCAATGTCGCCTGCCCCCGTGCAACGCTGCAGCAGGCGCTGGAGCAATTACGGAAAGCGGTAGAGCGAAGGGGGAAGTAAAGAGAAAGCAAGGTTTTTATTAGAGTTTCTATTGGAGTCTAAATTGGTGTCTAAATATTTAAGTGGATTTATAAAAAAGCTAGGAGTTGTGTATTTACCTCCTAGCTTTTTTTCTGCCTTAAATTGTAAAAAAGCAACAATTTAGAGTAGGTAAATTAGCAAAATGTAAAGTATACACGCCGAAGCACCATTCTTTATTTACAACAGAAAATAAATAGTGTACAATAAAATAACAAAAAGTATATTAGATTGGCAGGAGCGATGTGTATGAATTTAAAGGACGTACAAAGGCTGCTGGATGCTAAGGTATTGGAGGGAGAGGAGCTTCTTGACCGCCAAGTAGAAACCTGCTGCGGCAGCGATATGATGAGTGATGTGCTAGCATTTACGAAGCGCAACACGCTGCTATGCACAGGTCTGACAAATATGCAGGTGGTGCGTACAGCCGATATGACGGAGCTGAGCGGACTAGTTTTCGTGCGAGGCAAGGTGCCTGATATGGAGATTGTTGAGGCTGCTGGCGAGGATATGCTTCCTGTACTTGTAACGGAGCATACACTCTTTGAAACCTGCGGCATTTTATATAGCGCCGGAATTCGTGGCTGTGGTAAAAGAGGTAAGTAGTAATGAGTGAAAATAAATCTGTAAAACTGGCTTTTGATTGTGCTGGAGGCGATTTTGAGCGCGCTGGCGAGGCTTCTGCAAAAATCAAAAAAATGCTGCAACGTATAGGTGTTCCCGCTGATTGTGTGCGCCGCATTGCCATTGGCACCTATGAGGCGGAGATGAATGTTATTATCCATGCTGGTGGTGGCAACGTTGCTGCAGAGGTTTTCCCTGATAGCACAGTAATCACTGTAAGTGACAAGGGTCCTGGTATTCCTGATATTAATAAGGCTCTGCAGGAGGGCTGGTCCACAGCGCCTGACTATGTCCGCCAGATGGGCTTTGGCGCCGGTATGGGCTTACCCAACATGCAAAAATGTTCTGATGAATTTGATATTCAGTCCACTGTGGGTGTGGGTACAACTATTGTTATGAAGTTTAAGCATCAAAGTGAAGATTTATAGAAATAAAGTATTGATTATAAAGTGAGGTAATACTCATTGGCTCCAACAAAGTACTATCATTCAGTACAATTACAAACTGAAAAATGTCAGGGCTGTGTCTCCTGCGTTAAGCTCTGTCCGACAGAGGCTATTCGCGTGCGTAATGGTAAAGCGGAAATATTGGCAGATCGGTGCATTGATTGTGGTGCTTGTGCTGCTGGTTGCCCCTATCATGCTTTTTCTGTCAAGACGGATATGCTGGAGGGCTTGGCTCAATTTGCCTATAATATTGTTTTACCCGCGCCTTCACTATACTCCCAATTCCCGGCTAATGTGCCGCTAGAGGATGTGTGGCAGGGACTACATAATTTAGGCTTTGATGAGATTTTTGATGTTTCTTTAGCTTCAGAATATATTGCTAGAGAAATAGAGGATTATGTAAAAAATTATACGGGCGGGCGCAGACCCTTGATTTCTAGCACCTGCCCCGCAGTGATGCGCCTGATTCAGGTAAAGTTCCCCGAGCTGATTAAGCAGGTGGTGCCCGTGCTTGCTCCAGTAGAGGCGGCAGCGATTTATGTAAAGCGTGAGGCTGCAGCCCGTAAACAGCTGCCTACAGAGCTCATAGGCGTTTGGTTTATTTCTCCTTGTCCATCAAAAGAGACTAATATTCGTCAATCTGTTGATGTGCAGCATACGGAGCTAAGCGGAAGCTTTTCCCTAAGCGAGATCTATGGCTTACTTCTGAAAAATATGGGTGGTACGCATGATCTTAATGTACGCACAGGTTCCTCCTATGGCCTAGCCTGGGGAACCTACGGCGGCGAGCTTGCATCCGCAGGTATTACTAATGGGCTTGCTGTACACGGTATTGATAATGTTTATGATATTCTTGAACAGATTTCCATGAACAAAATGCCCCATCTTGATTATGTGGAATGTAATGCCTGTCAGGGTGGCTGCCTCGGCGGCCTTCTGGCAGCAGAAAATAAATTCGTAGCCGAGTGCAATCTGCGTCAGCGTATCGCTGCACTCAGGGCGCAGGAGCCTAGTGATAGACTGGAAGCAATGCAAAAAACTATGGTGCTGAGCGATTTTCCCGCTTCAGCAGCCTATCGTAAAAAGCTTGTGCCCCGTCCCATGATGCAGCTAGACGATGATATCATGGAGGCTATGAAAAAGTTCGAGCGCATGGAGGAGGTGCTCTGCTCCTTGCCAGGACTTGATTGCGGTGCGTGTGGAGCACCGAGCTGTCAGGGCTTAGCGGAGGATATAGTCCAAGGTAAGGCTCACGAAATCGATTGTATTTTTAAATTGCGTGCTAGCGTCCATAAGCTCAGCCAGGGCATGTTGGAACTTGCAAAGCAAATACCAATTTACCATGAACCCAAAATGTTAAATAATACGGAGGATGATGATTATGAAGGTTAAAGAAATGATAGAAGCATTAAATTTGAAGCTGTTAACCAAGGATGTATCCGAGGATGCACTCTACGCTGAGGTTGAGGGCGGCTACGCAAGTGATTTGCTCAGTAATGCAATGGGTCAGGCTCAACCTGGAATGGTCTGGGTAACGATGCAGGGACATCAGAATGTCGCAGCAGTTGCTTCCCTGATTGGTCTCTCCTGTGTAATTGTTGCAGGTGATGGTCCTGTAGCTGCAGAAACCCTGCATAAGGCTAATATGAATGACGTAGTAATTGCCGCTACAGAAGAGCCTGCTTTTGAGTTGATTGGCAAGCTGTATAACCTTGGTATTAGTAAATAAGGCTAATTTGCCGTATAATATTGCTGACTGAGCAGTCAAAACGGAAAAACATAATCGATTTACGAAAATCAGAGGAAATACCCCGTACTTAAATCTTTGTGAAACGCAAGATGCGTTTTTTCTACTCACAATGGATTGATGTATAAAAAAATAAGGAATCTAATGTATACTGAACCAAAAAGTCCCGTGAGAGCACTACAGAAAAGCAATTAATACACGGACTTCACGAAATTTTTTCGGAAATTTGTAAAGAAAAAGCTTGCTATGTAACAATTTTATTGGTATTATATTAGACGTGCAGTTTTAAAAGGACCTATCTAATTCTGCATTGACTATAAAATGACAAGAAAAGGTTTCAGAAAATTTTACCGAAAAATGATGAAGTTTTTTGTAACATGTGTTATAATTATAGTGGAATGAAAAAAGAAAAATCGAAAAAAATTCCCGATATTAGCAGGAATTTTTCTTAGCATGTCGAAAACAGTATATAGTTAAGTATGAAGTATTTGTGAAATACTTGACTAAAGGCAATACCTTGCCTGGGGTTCACGCTCTGGACTGCAGGTGAGTTATAGGCAAAAAGGGGCTCACCCTTTTATAAACACAATGTCCTAATTATAAGGAGGAAGGTAAACATGATCGACATTAAAGATCGCATTGTTGACGTAGTAGCTGGCAAAGTTATGAGCGCTGAAGCTGCTGCAGAATTCGTAAAAGATGGTGACAACGTAGGTACCAGTGGTTTTACTCCGTCTGGCTATCCGAAAGCTGTACCTCTGGCTCTTGCTGAAAAAGGCAAAAAAACTCCTTTCAAAATCAACGTTTGGACTGGCGCATCCGTAGGTCCTGAAATGGATACTGCTATGACCGAAGCTGGCATCGTTGACCGTCGTATGCCTTACCAAACCAACAATGATATGCGTAAAGCTATCAACTCTGGTGCTGTTAAATACACCGACCTGCATCTGAGCCATGTTGCTCAAATGACCCGTTATGGCTTCATGGCAAACCGTCGTGACGTTGATGTTGCAATCGTAGAAGTTTGCAAAATCATCGACCTGGGCGAAGGCAAAGTTGGCCTGATTCCGACCACCTCCATGGGTAACTCCTCTTCCTATGTTCAATCCGCTAAAAAGGTTATCGTTGAAGTTAACGTAACCCAACCGGTTGCTCTGGAAGGCATGCATGACTCCTATGTTCCTCTGGATCCCCCGAACCGTGGACCTATCCCTGTTTGCGCTCCGGAAGACATCATTGGCACCCCGTACATTCCTTGCGAAGTTGAAAAGATCGTTGCTGTAGTAGCTTGCGACATCACCGATAAAGTTCGTCCTCTGGGCGCTATCGATGAAGACGCTCAAAAAATGGGCAAAAACCTGGTTGACTTCTTCAAAGCTGAAGTTGCTGCTGGCCGTCTGCCGAAAAACCTGCTGCCGCTGCAATCTGGCGTAGGCTCTGTTGCTAACGCAGTTATCAATGGTCTGGTTAACTCCGACTTCGAAGACCTGACCGTTTACACCGAAGTTATTCAAGACGGTATGTTCGACCTGATCGACTGCGGTAAACTGCGTGTATGCTCCGGCACCGCTCTGAGCCCGTCTCCTGAATGCCTGAAGAAATTCTATGACAATGTAGACAAATACAAAAAATACATCATCCTGCGTCCGCAAGAAGTTGCTAACAGCCCGGAAGTTGCTCGTCGTATCGGCGTTATCGCTATGAACACCGCTATTGAAGTTGACATCTATGGCAACGTTAACTCCACTCATATCTGCGGCACCAAACTGATGAATGGTATCGGCGGCTCCGGCGACTATGCTCGTAACGGCTTCCTGACCGTATTCTTCACCACCTCCCTGGCAAAAGGCGGCGCTATCTCTTCCGTAGTTCCGTTCTGCAGCCATGTTGACCACACCGAGCATGACGTTGACGTTATCGTTTCCGAACGTGGCGTAGCTGACCTGCGTGGCCTGTCCCCGAAAGAACGCGCTCTGGTTATCATCGACAAGATCGCTAACCCGAAATATCAACCGATGCTGCTGGATTACTTCCATCGTGCATGCGAAGCTTGCAAGAACAGCCAAACTCCGCATATCCTGAGCGAAGCTTTCTCCTTCCATACCCGTTTCAACGAAACCGGCACCATGGAAAAA
>JAXEPX010000084.1:0-45803 GCA_034117325.1 Phascolarctobacterium sp.
ATGCTGTCCACCACTGGCCTGACCGTAGCAGTTGACGCTTATGGTCCTATCGCCGACAACGCTGGTGGTATCGCAGAAATGTCCGAGCTGCCTCCTGAAGTACGTGAAATCACCGATACCCTGGACTCCGTTGGTAACACCACTGCTGCTATCGGCAAGGGCTTCGCAATTGGTTCCGCTGCTCTGACTGCTCTGGCTCTGTTCTCTGCATATGCACACACTGTAAACCTGAAGGCTATTGACCTGCTGAATCCTGTAACTCTGATTGGCCTGTTCGTTGGCGCAACTCTGCCCTTCGTATTCGGTGCTATGACCATGGAATCCGTAGGTAAAGCTGCTTACCAAATGATCGAGGAAGTTCGTCGTCAATTCCACGAAATCCCCGGCCTGCTGGAAGGCAAAGCTAAAGCTGACTACCAAAAATGCGTAGACATCTCCACCGCAGCTGCTCTGCACGAGATGATTATGCCTGGTATTATCGCAATCGTTGCTCCTCTGGCTATGGGCTTCCTGTTCGGTACTGAAGCTCTGGGCGGCCTGCTGGGCGGCGCTCTGGCATCCGGCGTTCTGGTAGCTATTCTGATGGCTAACGCTGGTGGCGCATGGGATAACGCTAAGAAGTTCGTAGAAGCTTCCGGCCGTAAACACACTCCGGTGCATGACGCAACCGTTGTAGGCGATACCGTAGGCGATCCGTTCAAAGATACCTCCGGACCTGCAATGAACATCCTCATCAAACTGATGACCGTTGTTGCTCTGGTATTCGCTCCTGTTATGGCTGCTAATGGCGGCATGCTGCTGAGCCTGTTCAAATAATTGAACTAAAAACTAACGCTCCTTCTCCTAGTGAGAGGGAGCGTTTTTTGTTTGCAGATTCTTCTTAGACTAAGAATTGACTTTTGTGGTATAATAATAAAATAGGGTAAGTGTAAGCTCTACTATTTCACAATAAAGGTGGCAATGAATATGCAAATAATGAAGGGTGCGGAGACATTTCTTCTCAAGGGGAATAATGGTAAGGCGGTGCTGCTTTTGCACGGCTATACTGGCGCTACGAGCGAAATGCGCCCGCTAGGTAATTATTTGCATGACTTGGGCTATACCGTCCTTTGCCCTCGTTTGCCCGGGCATGGCACTAGTGTAGAGGATTTAGAGCAGACTGTTGCCTCCCAATGGGTGGCAGCTGCGAAGGTGGCTTACGCCCTGCTGGCTAAGGAATACAAGGAAATCTATGTCGCAGGTCTTTCGATGGGCGGACTACTTGCTATCATCATTGCTGCGACTGAAAAGGTGCAGCGGGCAGCCTTTATTTCGGCGCCCATTTTTGTGCAGGATAAGCGCATTCATTTCCTGCCGATTTTGCGCTACTTTATTCACTATCTGCCCAAGCATAAGCGTAATTACCACGATATGCAGGAATATTGCCTCGCCTATGATAGGATGCCGACTAAGCCCTTGACGAGTCTTTTTGCTATGCTGAAGCAGTGCAAAAAGGAGCTGCTGCCGCAGATTACAGTGCCTACAATTGTGCTACAGTCCAAGATTGAGCATACTGTAAAGCCCGAGAGCGCACAGTATATTTATGATCACCTGGGCACGCCTAAGGCTAAGAAAAAATTAGTCTGGTATGAAAAAAGCGGGCATATCCTGACGCTTGATGCTGAGCATGAGGATGTGTTCCACCAAATTGGAGATTTTTTTGCACAATAGTAAAAAACAATGATAAAAGTGATAAGTAACGCATGTAGTCTGGCTGGAACACTTATCAGGCTTATCACTAGTTTGTAGATTTAAGGGATAAAAATATGGATAAAACACTTTTAGAAAATAATGAATACAGCTGGTGCTTTGCCTGCGGTAAGGATAATGAGCATGGCTTGCATATGCGCTTTGAGGTGGACGATGATAAGTGTACAGCGTATTTTACGCCCCGCCGCGAGCACCAAAGCTATACGGGACGCATGCATGGCGGCTTAGTGGCCGTGCTACTGGATGAGGTAACGGGCAATTACCTTTACTGCAAGGAGGGCAAGCCTTCCTATACTGCGAAAATCGAGATTCGCTACCGCCAACCGCTCGCTATTGGCGAGGAGGTTATCTGCACCGGGCGTGAGGTGAAGCGCAAGGGGAGAATGGTGGAGATGGCAGGAGTTATCTGCCGACATGACGGCACTATTTTAGCGGAATCTTTGTCGAAGATGATGATTAAAGAGGATTAATAAGATGACTATAAAAAACGTAAAAGATAAGATTTTAGACTTCATGCGTGAAGCGAGTTACGCTCCCATGACGAGCGAGGAGCTCCTCGACGCGCTCGCCGGCGAATGCAGTGCCACAAAGTTCTGGCAGGAGCTTTTGGCCTTGGAGCAAAATGGCGAGATTATTAAAACGCGCTTTGATACCTACGGCTTGCCTGAAAAAATGGGGCTCGTAGCAGGGCGCTTTCAGCTGACGGCGAAGGGCTTCGGCTTCGTTATCCCCGATAATAAGGGCGATAGACCCGATGTTTTTATTCCGCCGCGTGCGCTGAATGGGGCGATGAATAATGACCGCGTTTTGGCGCGCGTGAATAACGATACGCATGGCAAGAAGCCTGAGGGCGAGATTCTGCGCATCATTACCCATGCTAATAACAAGGTCGTAGGAATTTTCTACCAGAGTGGTGATTTTGCCTTCGTTACTCCTGATGATAAGCGCATTGGTCAGGACGTATATGTAATGCGTCGCGATTTTAATAATGCGCGCGATGGGCAGAAGGTCGTGGTTGAGATTACCGAGTGGCCGCAGGAGCACCGCAAGGCCGAGGGTCGCGTGGTGGAGGTTTTGGGCAATCTTGGCGACGTGGGCTTGGAGATTCTCTCCATCATCAAGCAAAATGATTTGCCGCTGCAGTTCCCGGAGGAGGTCATGGCTGCCTCGCGCAAGGTACCGAAAACGATTAAGAAAAGTGAAATCCAAGGTCGTCGTGACCTGCGTGAGCGCACTGTTGTTACTGTCGATGGCGAGGATGCGAAGGACCTGGACGATGCTGTTTATGTGGAGCAAATCAGCGCCAATGAGTATTTGCTAGGCGTGTATATCGCGGACGTAAGCTATTATGTAACAGAGGATAGTGTGCTCGATAAGGAAGCGCGCGAGCGTGGTACCAGTGTTTACCTCGTGGATAGGGTATTGCCCATGCTGCCGGAGCGCCTTTCCAATGGCATTTGCAGCCTGAATGCGGGCGAGGACCGTCTTTCCATGGCCTGCGAGATGCATATCGATTGCGATGGCAGGGTGCTGAGCTATGAGATTTTCCCGGCGGTGATTAATGTCCGCCACCGTTTGAGCTATAATATTGTGCGCGCTATGCTGGCTGGTGATGCTGAGCTGTGCGCTAAATATAATGATATTTTACCCATGGTGGGCAAGATGGATGAGCTGCGCCAGATTTTGCATGGTAAGCGTGCGCGTCGTGGTGCAGTGGATTTTGACCTGCCTGAACAAAAGGTTATTCTCGATGAGAAGCTGCACCCGATTGAAATCGTGCAGCGTGTGCACGGTAATGCGGAGTCGATTATCGAAGAGTTTATGCTGGCTGCTAATGAAACGGTAGCAGAGCATATGTTTAGACAGCAGTGGCCCTTTGTTTATCGTGTGCATGATATTCCTGCCGAGGAAAAAATGCAGGAGCTGGCGAAGCTTTTGGCGAACTTTAATGTGAAGTTCCACGTGAAGGAAGAAACGGAGCCGAAGGAGATTCAGCAGGCTGTGCGTGCGGTAGCAGGCAAGCCCGAGGAGCGACTGATTACAACGGTAGCACTGCGCTCGATGAAGCAGGCTGTGTACCAGACGGAGAATATCGGGCATTTTGGCCTCGCAGCAAAATATTATACGCATTTCACTTCGCCGATTCGTCGTTACCCCGATTTGATTGTGCACAGACTGCTGCGCAAATGGATGGCGCAGCCGAAGCTGAAGGATAATGAGGCGGAGCAATTAAGTGATAAGCTGGAAATTATCGCCGACCATTCCTCTATTCGCGAGCGTGCTGCTGCAGATGCAGAGCGTGCAACCGTGGAGCTGAAGAAATGTGAGTACATGGCGGACCATTTGGGCGAGGAGTATGATGGCGTTATTAGCGGTGTGACGGCCTTTGGCATGTTCGTGGAGCTGGAAAATGGCGTGGAGGGCCTCGTGCATATCTCCAGCCTGATGGATGATTACTACGAGTTCTATGAGGAGCGCTATGCGCTGGTAGGTACGCATACGGGGCATGTATATCGCCTCGGCGACAAGGTGCGCATTGAGGTGCTGCAGGTCAATATCAGCGATGTCTCCATTGACTTTATCATGGCAGGAGAGAATGATGGTGTGCGTGAGCACATTCGCCAACAGCTACTCTCCAAGCAGAGGTCTACTGGAGGCTATAGCGCGAAGCGTGTTGCTCTGAGCGCTGAAACTAATAAGAAGAAGCATAGCTCTCGTCGTGCAGAGCGTGGCTCCAAGGGTGCTAAGAACAAGGAGCCAGGACGCCGTAGTGGTAAGTCTGGCAAGTCTGGCAAGGCTGGTAAGCCTAATAAGGGCAAGGCCAAGGCTGGTAAGTCTGCACGTAAAAAGAAAAGATAAGGACTAAGGGGGAACGGAGCCTTTTAGGCCAAGCATATGCTTGCTGGGGCTTCGCTCTCGCTTAGCGAAAGATAGTATTGCTAGAGGTAAATATATGGCAGAAGAAAAAATTAAAATTATTGCTGAAAATCGCAAGGCGCGCCATGATTATACGATTCATGAGACCTATGAGGCAGGTATTGCTCTGACGGGTACGGAGGTAAAGTCCCTGCGCGCAGGCAAGGCGAATATGAAGGATAGCTATGCGCAGCTTACTAAGCAGGCCGAGGTCTTTGTGTATAATCTGCATATTAGCCCCTATGACCATGGTAATATTTTTAACCATGATCCCCTGCGCAATCGTCGCTTGCTGCTACATCGCGCCGAGATTAATAAGCTCATCGGCAAGGTGAAGGAGAAGGGCTATGCGTTGATACCGCTGAAGCTGTATTTTAAGCATGGCTTGGTAAAAATGGAGCTGGCGCTGGCCGTGGGCAAGAAGAACTACGATAAGCGTCAAGACATGGCGAAGAAGGACGCAAAGCGTGAGATGGAGCGTGCTATGAAGGAGAGGAATAGGTAAGGGATAGCTCTACGATATTGACTTTTTGACATTTGCGTGTTAGAATAGTTAGGAAGCAAGCGTATGTGCTTATTCTTATTTGCCAGTTGGCACCTTTTAAAAGAGTTATAGGTATTGTGATGCATAACAGTGCTTATAACGCATTTAAACTTAAGGGGATGTACTGGTTTCGACGGGGATAGGTGACGTATGATAAGCGAGCCGTGGTCTGGCACACGTTAACTGTTGGGACGTTTAAATATAAACGCTGATAAAGAATACGCTTTAGCAGCTTAACTGCTAACTGTCTTCTGAGCTCCTCCTATAGGCGAGGAAAGACAGTCACTATGTAGGATACCTCAGAGCTGACTCCCGTAGGCTCAGGGGGAAACACCACGGGATAGCGACTTGGGCGCCCGTCGATAGGCATCTGGGAAGCGAAATAAAATATGTCGTCTGCGCTCGGAGAAAGTTGTATGGCAATATTTTCGGACAGGGGTTCGACTCCCCTCATCTCCACCAGGAATTTTCCAATCCAAGGATTGTGATTGGTGGTATAAAAATAGCGACTCATGTATCAAGATAATGGTACAGGGTCGCTATTTTATTTTGTCTCAAGAGTTTGTCTTGCAGCTTTGGTGAGGATACTTTAGACTAAAATTTCTAAAATTACAAAAAACAATTGCCATTTGGGGATAAAATACGGTATAATATAAAAATATGTGTCGCGACTGAGAAAGTGTTCAGTCGGAATGTAATTTTGTACTTTTATTTTTAGGGAAGGATGGTTTGTGTTGTATGAATGGAAATAGGGAGCAGTGGGTGAGCCGCTTTGGCTTTATATTGGCTTCGGCGGGCTCTGCCATAGGCTTGGGTAATATTTGGAAATTTCCGGGCAAGGTGGGCCTTTATGGCGGTGGCGTTTTTATTTTGACGTACATCCTCATCGTAGCTTTGATAGGCTTACCAATTATGCTGGCAGAGTTCTCCATTGGTCGTGCCGTGCAAAAGAACGTTGTCGGTGCGCTGGAGCAGCTGAATAAAAAGTGGCGCTGGGTGGGCTATGTTGGCGTTATTAACCTTTTCGTCATCATGTCCTATTACGTTATCGTAGGCGGTTGGGTTACGAAATATATGGTGGCCTACGTGGCTGACAAAAGCTTTTATAGCGGTGCAGCTGGCTTTCAGAATTACTTCGTCAGCTTCATTACGCGTCCCTACGAACCTCTGCTGTGGGCGTTGTTTTTCCTCTGCCTCTGCATCTTTGTCGTTGTGAAGGGCGTTTCCTCCGGCATTGAGAAGGTAAGCAAAAAGCTGATGCCCATGTTCCTCATCCTCTTAATTGGCTGCGTTATTAGAACTGTGACGCTGCCCGGTGCGCAGGAGGGCTTGGAATTCATGTTCCGCCTCAACTGGTCCGAGTTCAGCACTGATACGCTGGTTGGTGCGCTGGGACAGGCCTTCTTCTCTGTTTCCGTGGGCATGGGTATTCTCGTAACCTATGGCTCCTACACCTCGAAGCAGGATAATCTTTTAAAGAGTGCGCTGTGGATCTGCTCCCTTGATACCCTGGCTGCAATGCTGGCCGCTTTGGCAATTATCCCCATGGTCTTTATGACGCTGGGTGCGGAAGGCATCAAAATGGGCGGTGGCTTTGCCTTCATGGCTCTGCCCGAGGTATTTGCTCATTTCCCCGGTGGTCATTTCTTTGGCTTCGTTTTCTTCTTCCTGCTTTTCTTGGCAGCACTGACGAGCGCCATCAGTGTGCTGGAGACCTGTATTGCCTTTATGATTGAGGAATGGCATATGTCTCGAATCAAGGCTTGTGTGCTCTTCTCCACTGTTATGTCCATCTTCAGTATGGGCTACTCCCTCTCCATGGATGATAGCCGCGGCATCGTGCTGCCTTGGTTTGATTTTGCCTCCGGTGTGCAGCTGTTGCCTATGAATGCGGTGATGGAGAAATTTACTGATAACCTGATGATTCCCTTAGGTGCGCTGGGCTTCTGCCTTTTTGTTGCCTGCTCCTGGACTACGCAGAAGGCGTGGGAGCATATTTGCGGCGACAGAGAAATTTCTCCCGCTGTGGAGAAGGTTTGGTCCTTCGTGGTAAGCTATCTGGCTCCTGCTGTTATCGTGA
Organism: Phascolarctobacterium sp.; assembly: GCA_034117325.1. GTDB lineage: Bacteria > Bacillota > Negativicutes > Acidaminococcales > Acidaminococcaceae > Phascolarctobacterium_A. The sequence continues at coordinate 7,290 of JAXEPX010000084.1, forward strand.
TTATTTTCTACTTTACTCTGGGTAAGGGCCAAGGTTTATCTTAAAGTGGGTTTGTGATTTATTTGGAAAAATAATCACAGCGCCTATACTTTTACGCTGAATGTGCTATAATAGAGTTGTAACTATAAATTTTCCGAAAGGAGTTGTTTCTTATGGCTAAATGGGTTTGCAATGTATGCGGTTATGTATATGATCCCGAGGTTGGCGATCCGGATAACGGTGTAGCTGCTGGTACTGCTTGGGAGGATGTTCCGGCAGAATGGGTTTGCCCTTTGTGTGGGGTAGGTAAGGACGAATTCTCCGCGGAGTAAAATGCGTTATAAGCACCGTTATACTTCGTCACAGCTTGCAGACTTGCTTGACGTACGTTAAGTACGCCGTCGCTGCGTCTGCTGCACTGTTCCTCGTCTTCCGGCACTTCTAACGCATTTTCTAATGCTGAAGTAAGGAAAAACTGTGCTATAAGCACCGTTATATTAATTAAAAAGAACGGCACTGGCGGCCGTTCTTTTTTTTACGCAAATTTTACAGCAGCGGCAGGGATTTTCCTGTATGATATGTAATATAAAGGTGAACACTTTACAATACGTTTGCATAAAAGGAAAAGGGGTAGTGCCATGATTTATTGTGTAGAGGATGAACAAAATATTTGTGAATTAGAGGTATATACATTGCAATCCGTGGGTATGGAGGCTAAGGGCTGCGCTAGCGGTAAGGAGCTCTATGCTCTGCTGGAGGAAAAAATTCCTCAGCTTATTTTGCTAGATATTATGCTGCCTGATGAGGATGGTATTAGCCTTTTGCGTCGTTTGCGCAGTGATAAACGGTATACGCATATTCCTGTGATTATGGCAACGGCAAAGGGCACGGAGTTCGATAAGGTCAAAGGCCTCGATAGTGGTGCTGATGATTATATCGCTAAGCCCTTTGGCATGCTGGAGCTGGTGGCGCGCATTAAGGCTGTCCTGCGCCGTTGTGAGAACAAGGGCAGTACGCAGGCTGCAGGAGCAGAGATTATTCGTCATGGCGAGCTTGTTGTTAATGCTGAGGAGCATAAGGTTAGTGTAGGCGGTGAGGAGGTTCTGCTCACGCTGAAGGAATACGAAATGCTGAAAAAATTTCTAATGCATCCGGGCATCGTTTTTTCCCGCGATAAGCTGCTCAATGATATTTGGGGCTACGAATTTACGGGCGAGACGCGTACTGTAGACGTCCATATCCGTACGCTCCGTCAAAAGCTGGGCAGTGCAGGTGACCTTATTGAAACTATTCGTGGTGTGGGCTATAGAATGGCGGGTAAGAAATGAAGCAACGACTTTTTCGCAGCTTACTGGCCCTGACCGTGGGCAGTGTGCTGCTGGTGGTAGCGCTCTTTGCTTGGCTTTCGGTGCATTATATTACTAATGATAGCTACCAAAGCCTGAAGCGCGAGGCGAGCATTCTCCTGGAAACAGATGAGGATGGTCGCATCACTGTGAAGCAGCTAAATCGCGTGCGTTTGGCTGATAGGGTGACGCTGGTAGATCCTGAGGGCAGGGTGCTGTATGATAATTATAAAAATAATATTGAGATGGATAATCACCTCGCACGACCAGAGGTGCAGCAGGCATTGCTCGAGGGTGAGGGCTATGCTAGCCGCGAGTCGACGACGCTAGGCGAGAGCATCCTCTACTATGCCGTGGTGCTAGCTGATGGCAACATCCTGCGCCTTGCGCGTACGAATGAGGCAGCTTACCAGCAGGCTTACATTTTCTGTGGCTATATTAGCCTCGTGCTAGTCTTCCTGCTTGTGGGCACCTTCCTAGCTGCACGGCATATAACTCGCAAGGCTCTCGCTCCCCTCGAAGCGCTTGACCTGGAGCAGCCGCAGGTGGATGAGACTGTGTACCCGGAGCTTCGTCCTATCGTGGAGCGTTTCGCTTTGCAGCAGGAGAAGCTGAATCGCGAAATGCGTCGCTATAAAAATAAGAAGCAGGAGCTCAAGGCCGTTACTAATAATATGGACGAGGGTATGCTTTTCCTCGATACGGATTGGAAAATTATTTCTCCCAATAAAAGTGCTTTGAAATTCATGGGTAGGAGTAAGGATGAGGTAATTGGGCATAATGTCCTCGAATTCATTACTGGTGACGAGATTGAGCAGCTACTGCAGCGCATGGAGCTGGATGGCAAGGGGCGCATGGTTATTAATCGCGGTAGCACCTATTACCAGTTCAACGGCAGCCGCATTGCGGACAAGGGCTTTGTGCTCCTTATTATGGATGTGACGGAGCGTACTGCTTCAGAGAAGCTACGCCGCGAATTTTCGGCTAATGTTTCGCACGAGCTAAAGACGCCGCTGCAGTCCGTGCTGGGCTATTCGGAAATCATGCTCAGTGGTTTAGTGAAGCCGGAGGATAGGCCGCGCTTTTTGCAAAAAATCAATGATGAGGCGCATAATCTCCTGCGTCTTATTGATGATATTATCAAATTATCCAAGCTGGACGAGCTTAATCACGATATGCTGGAGGAATTTGCGCTAGAGGATGTTGCTGAAAGCGCAGTGCGCCGTCTACTTGATAAGGCTAAGAGCTTACAAATTAACCTGGGGCTCGAAAATAATCTTAAGGGCTCATCTCATATCCTGGGTATCGCAACGCTGATGGAGGAGATTTTCTTTAATCTGCTTGATAATGGCTTGAAATATAATCATGTAGGTGGCAGCGTGACACTGAAATTAAGTGAGACAGAAAATAAATACGTGATCAATGTTATTGATACGGGCATGGGCATCCCTGCTGCGGAGCTACCCCATGTCTTTGAGCGCTTCTATCGCATTGACCGCAGCCGCAATAAGGGCATTGAAGGTACGGGCTTGGGTCTCTCCATCGTGAAGCACGGTGTACTCTTCCACGGTGGCACTGTGCGCATTAATAGCAGTGTGGGCGTGGGCACGGAGTTCATCCTGAAGTTCCCCAAAATGCGTAAGCTTCCTCAAGAATAAAAATGCAAAACCGTGCATGTATACAAGACAGATGCGCAAAGTTGTGATACAATATCAACATAAGTGCTTGAGTTTGTTTTTGGGTGCACTTAGGTTTTGCTAAAATATTAATGTTTAAGGGGGACTGTGCGATGCAGGTCGTTTTAACAATTGTAGGTAAGGACAAGGTTGGTATCACGGCTAAAGTGGCTAATGCTTTAGCAGATATGAATATCAATATCATTAATATTAACCAAAATATTATGCAGGGCTTCTTCAATATGGTGCTGATTGCCGATATGAAGGGGGCTAATGTAACGCTTGCTGATGCGCGTGCAAAAATGGCAGCGCTGGGCGAGGAGATTGGCGTGGAAATTCGCCTGCAGAGCGAAGAAATCTTTACTGCGATGCATCGCATATAGGAGGTCGCCATGCTGTATAATGTTCAGGATATTTTAGAGACAACGCGCATGATTACCGAAAATAATCTGGACGTGCGTACCATCACTATGGGCATTAGCCTGCGTGATTGCTGCCATCCCGATATTAAGGTTACGGCGCAAAAAATTTACGATAAAATTTGTACCAAGGCTGAAAAGCTCGTAAAAACCGGTGAGGATATTGAGGTGGAGCTGGGTGTGCCCATTATCAATAAGCGCATCTCCGTTACCCCTATCTCCATGGTGGGCGAGAGCTGTGACGCAGCTAGCTATGTGCCCCTGGCACAAGCACTCGATAAGGCTGGTAAAGAGGTTGGCGTAAACTTCATTGGTGGCTTCTCTGCACTGGTAGACAAGGGTTATACGAAGGGTGATCGTAATCTGATTGCCTCTATCCCTGAAGCTCTAGATGTAACTGATATCGTGTGCTCCTCCGTCAGCGTGGGCTCCACGAAATGCGGCATTAATATGGATGCTGTGAAGGAGATGGGCGAGGTCATCAAGGCTACGGCTGAGCGCACTGCTGCACGCGATGCGATTGGCTGCGCCAAGCTCGTTGTTTTCTGTAATGCTGTGCCTGATAATCCGTTCATGGCAGGTGCTTTCCTGGGTGTTACGGAGCCGGAAACCGTTATTAATGTTGGCGTTAGCGGTCCTGGCGTAGTTAAGCATGCGCTGGAGCAGGTTAAGGATGGCGATATCGGTATGGTTGCTGAAACCATTAAGAAGACTGCCTTCAAGATTACTCGCGTAGGTCAGCTGGTCGCTCAGGAGGCAGCACGTCGTCTGAATACCCAGTTTGGCATTATCGACCTGTCTCTTGCACCGACGCCTGCTATCGGCGACTCGGTTGCGCATATCCTTGAGGAAATTGGTCTCGAGAGCTGCGGTGGTCCCGGTACTACAGCTACACTGGCTATGCTTAATGACGCTGTGAAAAAGGGTGGCCTGATGGCTTCCAGCTATGTTGGTGGCTTGAGCGGCGCCTTCATCCCTGTCAGCGAAGACGCAGGCATGATTGCTGCGGTGGAGCGCGGCAGTCTTTCTCTTGAAAAGCTCGAGGCTATGACCTGTGTTTGCTCCGTAGGTCTCGATATGATTGCTATCCCTGGCGACACCAGTGCCAGCACTATCTCCGCGATTATTGCGGACGAGGCTGCCATTGGCATGATTAATAATAAAACCACGGCTGTACGCGTTATCCCCGTTCCGGGTAAGGGCGTGGGCGACAGAGTTGAATTCGGTGGTCTTTTAGGCTATGCTCCGATTATCAGCGTGAACCCCTTCAAGGCCGATAAATTTATTTCCCGCGGTGGTCGCATTCCGGCCCCGGTAAGGAGTCTGACGAACTAATGCTGCGTAAGGCACAGAAGCAGGCTATTTTAGCCAAGCTAGAGGAAACCTATAAGGATACGAAAACGGCGCTGAATTACAATTCTCCCTTCGAACTGCTTGTGGCGGTAATTTTGTCAGCTCAATGCACGGATGAGCGCGTTAATGTGATTACGGCGCGCCTCTTCCCGCGCCTAGATACGCCCGAAAAAATGGGAGCTCTGACGCAGGAGGAGATGGAGGCTGAGATTCGCGATTGCGGGCTCTATCATGCGAAGGCCAAGAATATCCTTGGCGCCTGCCATATGCTAGTGGAGCGCTTTAATAGCACCGTTCCTAGTGATATTAAGACGCTGATGGAGCTGCCCGGTGTGGGCCAGAAGACGGCGAATGTTGTGGCGAGCATTATTTATAATGTGCCTGCTATTGCCGTGGATACGCATGTTTTCCGCGTTTCGCATCGCTTAGGCCTTGCGAAGGGGGCGGACCCTTTGGCAACAGAGAAGGAGCTGCAGAAGGCCATTCCTATGGAGAAGTGGAGCGATGCTCATCATTGGTTCATTTGGCATGGGCGTAAGATTTGTAAGGCGCGCAAGCCGCTCTGCAGCGAGTGCTGCGTACTTGCGGAGTGTCCGTTTAAAGAGAAGAATTTATAAAAAATTAACCACCTACAGCAAAGCCGCTAGTAAGGGCTGCGTGTAGGTGGTATAATTTTCTTAGCAGTAAATTTTTTTATTATGTACGAGTCTAGGCAAGGAGGCTAAAGCAAATGGAAACAAGAGTAGCAGTTATTTCGATTATCGTTTCCAGTGATGAAGCAGTGGAGCAGCTGAATGCTGTACTGCATAAGTATGCTAAGTACATTATCGGGCGTATGGGCTTGCCCTATCGAGCGAAGGGTGTGAACATCATTTGTGTGGCAGTGGATGCTCCGAATGATATTATCAGTGCGCTGAGCGGCAAGCTGGGCAGTCTTGCGGGCGTAAGCGTGAAGACTGCTTATTCTAACGTAGGCGCGTAAGGCTTACCTTAGAAGGTAATCAACTGCACATGGTATACGCTGCTGGCACCGGCGCTGAGAGCAATCAGACTGCCAACGGCAAGCGCTACTAAGAGGGCAGCCTCCTTGCTATTAAGGGGCTGCTCTTCTTTCATTGCACGCATGAAGGCCTTGGCGCAGAGCGTCACTAGCATGCCAAAAAGAAAAAGGGCAAATAAAATATTTAACATGGATTGACTCCTATCTGTAATATTCAAGAAAATAGTGTTTCGCTTCGAATAACTGGCCAATAAACGGCACAGAAGCGACGAGTTTACAATTTAATAATTTCATTATAACATTTGCGGGCTGATTGTCAAGGAAGAAGCAGGGATAAAGAGATAATTAAAATTTTTAATTAAAATCTTTATGCAGTATGAAAAACGATGTTATTTAGAAAAGTATACAGGGATAAATTAAGTAAAGCACTTGCAATTATGAGTAATTCAACATAAAATATCAATAGTAAATTATAAAGAAAAGAGGTTATTGATTTTGGAACACAGAGTAATTCAAGTTGAAGAAAGACCACCCCTACTGTTAAACATTCCGCTGTCACTACAGCATCTTTTTGCTATGTTTGGCGCGACAGTATTGGTGCCCTTCCTGTTTAATGTTAACCCAACTACCTGCTTATTTATGAATGGTGTGGGTACCTTGCTTTATATTTTTATTACTAAGGGCAAGATTCCTTCCTATCTGGGCTCTAGCTTTGCCTTTATTTCTCCTGTAATGCTAATTATTTCCCAAAGCGGGTATAATCATGCGCAGTCTGGCTTTATCGTTTTTGGTCTCTTGTTCATGCTTTTCTCTTTCATCATTCATATGGTAGGTACCAAGTGGATTGATGTGATTTTCCCTCCGGCAGCGATGGGCGCGATTATCGCTGTTATCGGCTTAGAGCTGGCACCGACTGCTGCGGGTATGGCCGGCTTGACGGGTGATAAAATTGTGGGTGCGAATATCGCTGTTTCCATGTTTACTTTGGCTGTGGGCGTGATTGGCTCCGTTGCCTTTACTGGCTTCATGAGCATTATCCCCATTCTTTTCGGCGTTGTTTGTGGTTATGTGTTTGCAGCCTGCCTGGGCATGGTTAATTTCCAGCCTGTGCTGGATGCTCCCTGGTTCCAGCTGCCCCAGTTCTATGCGCCTGTATTTGATATTAGTGCGATTATGATTATCGCTCCGGCTGCACTGGTTGTTTTGGCTGAGCATATCGGTCACCTTGTAGTTACGGGTAACATTGTGGAGCGCGATTTGATTAAGAATCCGGGCCTGTCCCGCTCTCTGTTTGCAGATGGCCTGTCCAATGTGTTGAGCGGCTTTGCTGGCGCTACTCCGAATACTACCTATGGTGAAAATATCGGTGTTATGGCGATTACTAAGGTTTACAGCACTTGGGTAATTGGTGGTGCGGCTGTATTTGCGATTGTTCTGTCCTTCTGTGGCAAGCTGTCCCAGCTGATTCACAGTATTCCTGTGCCGGTTATGGGTGGCATTTGCATTTTGCTCTTTGGTGTTATTGCTGCGAGCGGCATTCGTGTTTTGGTAGAGAGTAAGGTGGATTATAGCAAGTCCAGTAATTTGGTTATGACCTCCGTTATTATGATTATTGGCTTGAGTGGCGCGAAGCTGACCTTTGGCGCGTTTTCTGTGCAGGGTATGGTGTTGGCAACGCTGGTCGCTATTATCATGAGCCTGACCTTTAAGCTGTTTAGACATTTAGGGTTGCTTAACGAGTAACAAAATAGTAATTCTAGTAATTGAATAGTGTAATTAGCAAATTATAATATCTCGTAAGGAATTGAGATTTTAGCGAATGAGTTGTTGGAACAATAGAAATCGAGACACTGTTTGAGCGTAAGCGAGTTTGGCAAGATTTCGTTATTGTTCCCAACGAAATGAGCGTAAAAATCTCAGTTGACTGAAGAGATATATAATTTGCTTAGTTTACTGTTGCGTACTAGCTTCATGATATATTGACCTATGCTCATGCTTATGTTATAATCTTGACATTATTGTATGAATTAGCTGTAAAGGAGAGATTTAGAGTGGAGCAAGAAAAATATCAGGGTATTGACAGAGATACTTATAAGCGTGTTAAAAGCTTAAATAGAGAAAAAATGAACGAGTTCCTGGGCGAGGTATATGACCTGGGCCGCAATAGCGTGGGCGTAGCGGAAATGGATTTCGCAGAGCTGCGCGGTAAAATCGCTACTGTTAAGGGTATCGGCGAAAAGCGTCTGGACCAGATCATGGCTATCATCGAGGAATATCTTCTGGGCGAGCAGCAGGAAGAAAAGCAAGCTGAATAATTTCTAGCAAAGAAGCTTAATGGGATGCAAGCTGCATCTCGTTAAGCTTTTCTTGCTTTAGTAGCTGGTAAGGCTTAGCCTTGAAGAAAAAGTTTACAAAAGCCTTGACAAGCTGCTCCATATATGATAATATTACATACTACATCATTATTTCTAAATCGCAGGTGTAATTGACAACAAATATTGCCGGGTCAGTGGTTGAACGGCGTATCTTGCTTATAATGAAGGATGAGGCACATCATCGCAGACAACAGACAAGGTCCTTGTGGTAAGAACCTTGTTTTTTTTGTCACGTATGTATGTGCTAGCTTTAATGTGTTTAAGAATCAACGAAGGGGTGAGGAATTACATGTTTAAACCGGTTCAAGTAGGTGACAGAACACGGTATAGTTATGCCAGAATCAAAGAAATACTGCCCATGCCTCATTTAATCGACATTCAAAGAAAATCTTATGAATGGTTCCTCGATGAGGGTTTGGTAGATATCCTGCATGACATTTCTCCGATTAAAGATTTCTCCGGTAATCTGGAGCTTTATTTTGAGAACTTCAGCCTGGGCGAGCCCAAATATGGCGTTGAAGAATGCAAGGAAAGAGACGAGTCCTATTCTGCTCCGATGAACGTAAAGGTTCGCCTGGTGTATAAGGACACTGGCGAAATCAAGGAATCCACCGTATTTATGGGCGATTTCCCGCTGATGACCGAAACCGGTACCTTCGTTATCAATGGCGCTGAGCGTGTTATCGTCAGCCAATTGGTACGTTCTCCCGGCGTATACTATAGTGTAGATATCGATCCCAGCGGTAAAAAGCTGTATGGCACCACTGTTATTCCTAACCGCGGCGCTTGGATTGAATATGAAACCGATATTAACGATGTTATCTATGCACGTGTGGACCGTACTCGTAAGCTGCCCGCAACTGTACTGCTGCGCGCATTGGGGCTGTCCAGCAATGAAGAAATCATCAGCGTTTTCGGCGAGCATCCGTATTTGATGGCTACCCTCGAGAAGGATACCACCAAAAATCGTGATGAGGCTATGCTGGAGGTTTACAAGAAGCTGCGTCCCGGCGAGCCCACCATCCTGGAGAATGCTGTTTCCCTGATTGAAGCAACCTTCTTCGATAACAAGCGTTATGACCTGGCTAGTGTTGGCCGTTATAAATTAAATAAAAAATTAGGCTGGCGTCATCGCCTCGAGGGCACTGTTCTCGCAGAGCCTCTGGTTGATGAAGAAACCGGCGAAATTATCCTCGAGAAGGGCACCAAGATGACCGATGCTAACCTGGATAAGGTTGAAGCAAGCGGCGTTTATGCTGAGGAAGGTCTGCGTAAGCTGCACGTTCTCTTCAAGGACGAGCCCATGCTGATGCTCTTCACCACCGGTATTGATGAGAAGAAGCACACTGTAACCGTTGAGGACGTGCTGGCTTCCTTCAACTACCTGCTGAACCTGATGGATGGCTATGGCAGAGGCGACGATATCGACCATCTGGGCAACCGTCGTGTACGCTGCGTAGGCGAGCTGCTGCAAAACCAATTCCGTATTGGTCTGGCTCGTATGGAGCGCGTAGTGCGTGAGCGTATGTCCATTCAGGATACTGAGGTTATTACTCCGCAAGCACTGATTAACATCCGTCCTGTAGTGGCAGCTATTAAGGAATTCTTCGGTAGCAGCCAGTTGTCCCAGTTCATGGACCAGAACAACCCGCTGGCAGAGCTGACCCACAAACGTCGTCTGTCCGCATTGGGCCCCGGCGGTCTGTCCCGTGAGCGTGCAGGCTATGAAGTCCGCGACGTACACAACTCCCACTATGGTCGTATGTGCCCCATTGAAACCCCTGAAGGTCCGAACATCGGCTTGATTGGCTCCCTGTCCACCTTCGCTGTAATTAATAAATATGGCTTCATGGAAACCCCGTACCGCATTGTTGATAAAGAAAACAAGCGCGTTACCAATGAAGTTAAATACATGACTGCTGATGAAGAAGATAAGTACATCATTGCGCAGGCCAACGAGCCCTTGGATGATGAAGGCTACTTCCTGGGCGAGCGTGTTACAGCTCGTGCTAAGGACGATGTCCTGTCCATTGCTCCTGAGCGCTGCGATCTGATGGACGTTTCTCCTAAACAGGTAGTATCCATTGCAACCGCACTGATTCCGTTCCTGGAAAACGATGACGCTAACCGTGCTCTGATGGGTGCGAACATGCAGCGTCAGGCAGTGCCCCTGCTGCAAACCCAGGCTCCTGTTATCGGTACCGGTATGGAATACAAGGTAGCAGTTGACTCCGGCGTTTGCGTACTGGCTAAGCGTGCTGGCGAGGTTATTCGCGTAGTCAGCGACGAAATCCGCGTACGTGCTGAAAACGGCGAGGTAGATGTCTATCCGCTGTTGAAATTCAAACGCTCCAACCAGGGTACCTGCGTAAACCAACGTCCTATCGTTTACAAGGGCGACAAGGTTACCGAAAAACAGGTACTGGCTGATGGTCCTGCAACTGACCACGGCGAGCTGGCTCTGGGCCACAACGTAATCGTTGCTTATATGCCTTGGGAAGGCTATAACTACGAGGACGCCGTACTCTTGAGTGAAGATTTGGTAAAGGCTGATATCTTTACCTCCGTACATATTGAAGAATATGACTGCGATGCTCGTGATACCAAGCTGGGCAAAGAGGAAATTACTCGCGAGCTGCCTAACGTAGGCGACGAAGCGCTGAAGGACCTCGACGAGCGCGGCATTATCCGCATCGGTGCGGAAGTACGCCCTGGCGACATTCTCGTCGGCAAGGTTACTCCGAAAGGCGAGACCGAGCTGACTGCTGAAGAGCGTCTGCTGCGTGCTATCTTCGGTGAAAAGGCTCGCGAAGTTCGCGATAGCTCCCTGCGCGTACCCCATGGTGAAGCTGGTAAGATCGTTAGCGTTAAGGTCTTCAGCCGTGAAAATGGCGATGAGCTGCCGCCTGGCGTAAATGAACAGGTGCGTGTACACATTGCTCAAAAACGTAAGATTGGCGCCGGCGATAAGATGGCAGGCCGCCATGGTAACAAGGGTGTCGTTTCCCGCGTTATGGCTCGTGAGGATATGCCCTTCCTGCCGAGCGGTGAACCTGTACAAATCGTTCTGAACCCGTTGGGCGTACCTTCTCGTATGAACATCGGTCAGATTCTGGAGAACCATCTGGGCTGGGCTGCTCGTGCTCTGGGCTTGCAAATTGAAAACAATGCCGAGGGTCTGGTAGAACGCCTGACTAAATATGGCTATGACGTTGAAAAATACGGCATGCCGAAGACTGTTGAAATCGATAAATTTGGTGATAAGAGCATTAAAGCAGTACAGATCTCCGTACCTGTATTCGATGGTGCTCATGAACAAGATATTGCTGATGCCCTCGAGCTGGCAGGTATTGATAAGACTGCAAAGACCATCCTCTATGATGGCCGTACCGGTGAGCCCTTCGACAACCCGGTAACCGTAGGTCTGACCTACTACCTCAAGCTGCATCACCTTGTTGCAGATAAGATCCATGCCCGCAGCACCGGTCCGTACTCCCTCGTTACCCAGCAGCCTCTGGGTGGTAAGGCACAGTTCGGCGGCCAGAGATTTGGTGAGATGGAGGTTTGGGCGCTGGAAGCATACGGCGCTGCCTACACTCTGCAGGAAATCCTGACCGTGAAGTCCGACGACGTTGTTGGTCGTGTTAAGACCTATGAAGCAATCGTGAAGGGCGAGAACGTTCCTGATCCTGGTATTCCTGAGTCCTTCAAGGTATTGGTGAAGGAGCTGCAATCCATTGGCCTGGATATCAAGGTCCTCAACGAGGACGAGGAGGAAATCTCCTTGCAGGATGACGAAGATGATGATATCCCGACTCGCGAGATGGACGATGAGAACAATGTCCGCGAGGTTGGCAACATGGAAAATCAGTATGAAGAAGCACAAGCTGTAGAGCGTGATGATTATGCTGATAATGATGCTAACGATGATGTTTCCGATATCATTGCTGATTTAGGCAACTACAATGACGGCATGTCCGTTCGTGATGTTCCTGACGCAAATCTGGATGACTACGATAACTAAGAGAAGGGAGCGAATGATTCTTGTTAGATGTAAATAATTTCGTTTCTATGCGTATCGGTTTAGCTTCCCCGGAGCAGATCAGAGAATGGTCCTACGGCGAGGTAAAAAAACCCGAAACCATCAACTATAGAACTCTCAAGCCGGAACGTGATGGCTTGTTCTGCGAAAGAATCTTTGGCCCCACTAAGGACTGGGAATGTCATTGCGGCAAGTATAAACGTATCCGTTATAAAGGTATTGTCTGCGATAAGTGCGGTGTTGAGGTAACTCGTAGCAAGGTACGTCGTGAGCGCATGGGTCACATTGAGCTGGCTGCTCCCGTATCCCATATCTGGTACTTCAAGGGTATCCCCAGCCGCATGGGTCTGATTTTGGACGTATCTCCGCGTAATCTGGAAAAGGTACTGTATTTTGCAAATTACATTGTACTGGACCCGGGTGATACGCCGCTGGCTAAAAAACAGCTGCTCTCCGAGGCTGAATATGTAGAAGCTCGCGATAAATATGGCGATGACTTCCGTGTAGGCATGGGTGCGCAGGCTATTAAAGAGCTGCTGCAGGAGATTGATCTGGAATCTCTGACCAATGAGCTGCGCGCAGAGATGAAGGATGCTTCTAATCAACGTAAGGTGCGCGTTGTACGCCGCCTTGAGGTTTGCGAAGCATTCCTGAAATCCGGCAATCGTCCTGAATGGATGATTATGGATGTAGTTCCGGTTATTCCGCCGGAGCTGCGCCCCATGGTACAGCTGGATGGCGGTCGTTTTGCAACCTCCGACTTAAATGACCTGTATCGCCGTGTAATTAACCGTAATAACCGTCTGAAACGCCTCCTGGAGCTGCATGCTCCTGATATCATCGTGCGCAATGAAAAGCGCATGCTGCAAGAGGCTGTGGACGCTTTAATCGATAATGGTCGTCGTGGACGTCCTGTAACCGGTCCTGGTAACCGTCCGCTGAAATCCTTGTCCGACATGCTCAAGGGTAAACAGGGTCGTTTCCGTCAGAACCTGTTAGGTAAACGCGTTGACTATTCTGGCCGTTCCGTAATCGTAGTAGGTCCTGAGATGAAAATGCATCAATGCGGCCTGCCGAAGGAAATGGCACTGGAGCTCTTCAAACCCTTCGTTATGAAGCGCCTTGTTGCTAGCGGTATCGCTACTAATATTAAGAGCGCTAAACGTAAGGTAGAGCGTGCTGAGGCTGAGGTTTGGGATATCCTCGAGGATGTTATTAAAGAGCATCCCGTACTCTTGAACCGTGCACCGACTCTGCACAGACTGGGCATTCAGGCCTTCGAGCCCATCCTCTCCGAGGGTCGCGCTATTAAGCTGCATCCGTTGGTATGTACCGCATATAACGCCGACTTCGACGGTGACCAGATGGCTGTCCATCTGCCCCTGTCCGTAGAGGCTCAAGCCGAAGCGCGTATGCTGATGATGTCCGTAAACAACATCCTTGCTCCTAAGGATGGTAAGCCTGTAGCAGTTCCTTCTCAGGATATGGTTTTGGGTGCATACTATCTTACCATTACTAAAGAGGGCGCTCTGGGCGAGGGCAAACGCTTCAGCAGCGTTGACGAAGCACAAATGGCATACTTCCACCATGCAGTAGCACTGCAGGCGGTAATTAAAGTATATATTCCCAACAGCGAAATCTATCCTGAACCGAGCAATGAAGGCCTGTCCTTGGTTACCACTACTGTCGGTAACACCATTTTCAACAGCGAGCTTCCGCCGGAAATGCGTTATTTCCACAAGGAAGTTGATGAAAATGGCAAGGAAGAATGGCATTTAGGCAAGCTCATGGATAAGAAGGAGCTGGGTAAGCTCGTTGCTAAGGCACACAAGCTCTATGGCAATCTGCGTACTGCTGAGATTCTGGACGTTGTTAAGAAAATGGGCTACAACAATGCATGTAAGTCCGGTATTTCCATCGCAACCTCCGATATCAAGATTCCTGCTGAAAAACAACATATTCTGGACGCAACAGAAAAAGAAGTCGATAAGGCAGAGCGTATGTTCCGTCGTGGCTTGATGAGCGACGAGGAGCGTTATCGTAAGGTTATCGACCTCTGGACTCAGGCTACCGATAAGGTTACCGATGCACTGATGAAGTCTACCATGGATAAATTCAACTCCGTGGCTATGATGGCTGACTCCGGTGCCCGCGGTAACAAACAGCAGATTCGTCAGCTGGCCGGTATGCGTGGTTTGATGGCCGACCCGTCCGGTCGTATCATTGACCGTCCTATCAAATCCAACTTCCGTGAAGGCCTGACCATTTTGGAATACTTCATTTCCTCCCATGGTGCCCGCAAAGGCTTGGCTGATACCGCACTGCGTACCGCTGACTCCGGTTACCTGACTCGTCGTCTGGTAGACGTTGCTCAGGATGTAATCGTTCGTGAGGACGATTGCGATATCGTGGGCATGAATCTGGTGAAAGAGCGCAACCGTCTGAGCAAGACTGTACTGGGCTCCAGCCAAAACAAGATTCGCGATCGCATTATGGGTCGCACTCTGGCTAGCGGCGTAATGGATAAGGATGGCAATCTTGTTGCAGAAGCAGATACTAATGTTACTCCGGAGCTCTTTGCTAAGCTCAACGACGCTAACATCGAAGAGATTAAGCTGTACTCCTCTGATGATATGAGCGGTGAGCTGGTAGATACCGTTCGCATCAACATCAGCGAAGAATTCGCACACAATGTTCTGAAGGAAGCAATGATGCACAACTTCGAAAACAAAGAGGTTGCAGAGGATATTGTGAATGCTGAGGGCGAGGTACTGGCTGCTAAAGGCTCCACCATGACCGAGGCTACTATCGATGCTATCCTGGCTGATGGCACCGTGAAGGAGCTGCGTATTCGCAATAATGACATTGCCGGCATCGAGGTTGAAGCCATCGTTGAAGGCAAGAAGGATAAGGTTGTTATCGAGACCCTCTTCGACCGCATTATCGGTCGTAACCTGGCCGAGGATATCCTCGACGAAAATGGTGAGGTTCTCTATCATATTAACGATTATGTTACCGAGGACATGGCTGAGCGCATTTGCCAGCTGCGTACTAAGGTTAAAATTCGTAGCGTACTCACCTGTAAAGCTAAATATGGCGTTTGCCGCAAATGCTATGGCCGCAACCTGGCAACCGGCAAGAACGTTGATGTTGGTGAAGCAGTTGGTACCATTTCTGCACAATCCATCGGTGAACCTGGTACCCAGCTTACCATGCGTACCTTCCATACCGGCGGTGTTGCAGGTGCTGACGATATTACCCAAGGTCTGCCCCGTGTCGAGGAGCTGTTCGAAGCACGTAAGCCGAAGCATCCTGGCCTCTTGACCGAGAATGCTGGTACTGTGCATATCATCGAGGAGAATGGCGCTCGTCGTGTAGTCGTTACCGGAGAGGATGGCCTGGGCCAAGAATATCCGATTCCGTACGGCGCTAAGCTGGCTGTTACTGAGGGTGAAGAGCTTGCTAAGGGCGATCGTCTGACTGAGGGCTCCCTCAATCCGCATGATGTTCTGCGCATTAGCGGCGTGAAGGCAACCCAACACTATCTGGTTTCTCAGGTAGTAGGCGTTTATAAGTCCCAGGGCGTAGATATCAACAGTAAGCATATCGAGGTTATGGTTCGTCAGATGATGCGTAAGGTACGCATTGACGAGTCCGGCGATACCACGATGCTGCCGGGTGAATACGTGGACGTAGCAGAATTCGAAGAGCAGAATACGGCTATGCTGGAGGCTGGCAAGGAGCCTGCTGAGGGTCATCCGATCCTCTTGGGTATCACCAAGGCTTCCCTGGCTACCGATTCCTTCCTCTCCGCTGCATCCTTCCAGGAGACCACTCGCGTGCTCACCGATGCTGCTATCAAAGGCAAGGTTGACCCGCTGCTCGGTCTGAAGGAAAACGTTATCATCGGCAAGCTGATTCCTGCTGGTACCGGTATGCCGCGTTACCGTGATGTGAATGTTAAATACAATCTGCCTAAGGCAGAGGAAAAGCCCGCTGAAGCTGCTGTAGCTGAAGAACCGGCTCAGGAATAAGCATTAGCCTTATTGCTGAATTAATTCACTAATCAAGCGCTCCATGGCTATGGCTATGGAGCGCTTTTCTATGCAGTTCCTGCTGCTTGCAAGTGTTCAAAGGAGATTATTATGCATTTTACATTTTGCCCCCAGTGTGGTGCGCGTTTAGGCAGTGTGCCCTTTGGCGATGATGGGCGCGTGCCCTGGTGCAAGGCTTGTCATAAGCCCTTCTTCGATATTTTTCCTGTGGTGACTATTACCATGGTGATAAATGAGAAGAACGAGATTGCGCTACTGCGACCGAAGTACATGTCCGAAAAGTACTATAATTTTGTCTCCGGTTATGTGCAGCCAGGAGAGGCTATGGAGCTATGTGCTGCCCGCGAGGTGGCGGAGGAGCTGGGACTGGAAGCAACGGATGTGCAGTTTCGCTGCAGCCAGTGGGATGCAGAGCAGCAGTTGCTTTTAGTAGGCTATACTGCGCATGCGCATAAGGGTGACTTCACCCTGTCCGAGGAGATTAATGATGCACTTTGGGTGCCTGCTAAAGAGGCACTGGGGCTTGTTTATCCTGAGGGCAATATTACGCATAGACTCCTAGTGGACTATTTGCAGGAGCAGCAAGCAGCACAGCCTTAATGATTTATAATAGTGTAGCTAATATATATAAACACTATTTTGGAGTGAAATAATGCTGATAAAAATTTTTCCCACTCCCTGCAGAGTGGGCTATGTGCCTTCACCGTATGAGCCGGATGAGGATGGCGTAATGGACGTGGGCTATAAGCTGGGTGTGCTTAGTGATGGACGTGCTTATCGCCTGGAGTGTTGGCGTATGGATGAAATGCTGATGCTGACGATGATGTTCTCTGACGAGGCGCTCGAGGGCTATACACGTGCTGATATGCCGTTGCTTCTTGAGGGCGAGGGTATTTTGAGTTTTGTGGGCGAGGGGAGGCCGCGTCTGCAGGCGACACGTACCACGGACGATATGGAGCATGGCGTCTGGGCTATCAATTTGATGTTGTCCAATAATAAAGGCACCTATGCGGAGCTAAAGGTACAATTAAATAGCTATAAGTAAGAAAAAGGAGGGCGTGAGCTCTCCTTTTTTGTATATTTCAGGAAATGTTCGTCTAAAATTAAGTTTGAGTTCACTTTTTGCGAGTATACTACAAAGTGGTATAATATAAAAGTGGAGGTTTAAACCATGAAAATATTACTTGCTGAGGACGATTTAAACTTAGGCAAGCTGATTACCATGCTGCTTAAGAAGAGAAATATTAATACTAACTGGGTGCAGGATGGTGAGGCTGCCTATAACGAGGTTTATGCCGATGGCTATGATGTGCTGGTTTTAGACTGGATGATGCCGAAGCTAGATGGTGTGGAGCTCTGCCGCCGTCTGCGTGATGAGGAATACGAGGGAAAAATCCTGCTATTAACAGCGAAGGATACTGTGGCTGATAAGGTACAGGGCCTTAATGCCGGTGCTGATGATTATCTGGTAAAGCCATTTGCCATGGAGGAGCTAGAGGCACGTTTGCACGCGCTCTGCCGCCGTCAGGCCCAATACAAGGTGGCTAATATTAAATATGGTGAATATATTTTAGAGGCCAGCACCTATTGCTTAGCCTATGGGGAAAAACGTGTGGAGCTGCGTCCGCGTGAATACAAGCTACTGGAGCTTTTGCTGCGCAATAAGGGTCAGGTTATGCCTCGTACTGTGCTGCAGGATCGCATCTGGGGGCTTGATAGCGATGTGACGGAGAACAATCTTGATGTGCATATTCGTCTCTTGCGCAAGAAAATCAGCAGCTTAAATGGCGAGGAGCTTATAAAAACACTTCGTGGAGTAGGCTATTATGTGGAGTAGGATGTTCGAAAATTTACGTCGTCGTATGACCTGCATTTATGCAGCGATATTCGGCATTTTGATTTTGGCCATTGTGGCCATAGCCTATACCTTTATTTGGTGGGCTATTTTAGCTCATGAAAAGCAGGAGCTCGTAGATAAAATTTACCATGAGGCTGAGGAATGGGTGGAGAGTGGCGAAAAGCCATGCTCTGCTGTTTCCATCCAGAATGGTACGATGTTGGCTTATTTTGTAACACCGGATGAATCTACAGTAATTCTGAATCAGTTGGGTGAGGGAGCACAGGGGCGTGCTCTGCTGCGGCATAGAAATGATTGGCCTAAGCAGCTCGATACATCACGTTTACTAAGAATGCACGGTGATCCTACGGAGCCAGGAGCTCGTTATCGCTATTTGGCAGCTGTAGCGCCAGTTATGCGAGGAGATGTGTATGAGGGCAAGCTCTACATGTTCAAGAATATAGAGTTTTATTATAGTGCTGCCTATAAAACTCTCTTTAGCTTGTTATGCGTAGCCCTAGTACTTTTTGCTGGGGCCTGTGGCTTTGGGTATTGGCTAGCAGGGCGCAATATCCGTCCTATTAGTGAGATGTATGCTAAGCAGAAGCAATTTACAGCCGATGCTTCCCATGAGATGCGCACTCCTTTGGCTGTCATGAAGCTCGCTGTGGAGGGTATGCAGGAGGATAATGAAAGTCGCTATAGTGAGTTCAGCCAGGAATATATTAAGATGCTTGCTAGTGAGACGGAACGCATGGGACGTCTTACAGAAAATCTGATGACTCTGGCGCAAAATGATGAAGGCATTATTCAACCGCAGCTGGAGGAGCTTGATTTCACAGCGCTAGCAGAACGTGTAAGCGTACAGCTGGGACTTTTGGCAGAAAGAAAAGAAATTAAGCTTGTACAACGTATTGCACCGGAGCTGAATATACATGGCAATGAGCAGAGCCTGCATCGGTTGATGGTTATTTTGCTCGATAATGCGATAAAATATTCCCCGGGAAATACTCAGATTACTTTTTGTGCCTTTAGCAAGAGCTCCAAGCTGGTGCTTCAGGTTGCAGATCAGGGCTGTGGCATCAGTGATGAGGATAAGGAAAAAATTTTCGACCGCTTCTTCCGCGTGGATAAGGCGCGTAGTCGTAGCCAGGGTGGCTTGGGGCTAGGCCTATCCTTGGCACAAGCTATAGTAAGGCAGCATAAGGGTAGCATTCGCGTGCTGGATAATAAGCCCTGTGGCACTATTATGGAGGTTACGCTGCCCCTGTAAAACAGCATTAGCTGTATATCTGCAAACTTAATTTTAACTTAATCTTTATAAATTTAGCTTAATTCAATATGAAAGACCCCTTAACAGAGCTTTCAGTTAAGTAGCATATACTTAGCTTAAAGAATTTGTTAGGGGGTTTCTTTATGTCCAGAAAATATTGGCTGCTATTGGCTTTGGCAGCGATTTTATTATTGTTTTTTGGCAATGGCAGTTTGCTGGTTACTGATAGTGTGGAATCTAATTATGCGCTGACGGCTAAGGAAATGGTTTTGAGTGGAGATTGGGTCTCACCACAAATTTTTGGACGGTATTGGTACGATAAGCCCATAATGTTTTATTGGCTGACAGCTGTAGCCTTTAAAATTTTTGGCTTTACGGAGTTTGCAGCACGCTTTTTCCCGGCAGTTTTTGGCCTTTTAGACTTGGGCCTGGTGGCCTATGGCGGTTACCGCCTCTATAATGAAAAGGTGGGCTTTTATAGCGCTATATTGCTTTTAAGCAGTGTGGAATTCTTCTTGATTAGTAAGTCCGTTATTACAGATGCAGTACTCTTTCTCTTCTTTAGCGCGACCTTGCTCTTTTTTTACCTAGGCTATAGTAAGGGCAAGCGTCTCTTTTGGTATTTAATGTATGCTACAGCAGGCCTTTCTGTATTAACTAAGGGTCCCATTGGCGTGCTACTGCCTGGGCTAATTATTACGCTATTTCTCATTTGGCAACGTGATTGGCGCGTACTCACGCGCTGCAAGCTAGTGAGTGGTACTCTATTGTGCGCACTAATAGCTGTACCCTGGTATGCGGCTATGTATGTGTTGCATGGTAGTGATTTTATCAATAACTTTTTTGGTGTCCATAATTTCCTGCGCGCAACAGTATCCGAGCATCCACGTGATAATGTTTGGTACTATTATCTGATGGTCAATACATTGGCACTTTTCCCTTGGAGTGCTCTAGTACCCTATACTTTATGGAGACGCTTTAAAAAAGGCTGGTATTTGGAGGAAAAAGAGAAGTTTTTATTGCTCTGGGCTGCAGTGGTTTTCTTCTTTTTCCAAAACATGGCTACGAAATATATTACCTACACCTATCCCTTACTTTTCCCCATGAGTATTTTCCTTACGCATGAGCTGGAGCAGAGGGAGGAGGAGCTTCTTGGCTATCGCTATATGCTGTTTGTAGGTACGGTTTTCGCAGCTCTTTTAGGAGCTGCTTTATGGGCGGTTTACAGCGGTCGGGTAGAGGGTGAGAGTCTCTTCCTCCTGCCTTTAAGCATTATGGTGGGCTTAATAATACATTGTCTATGGTTGACGTTAGATGATAAGAAGGTTTTGGGCTTAGCAAGTATCTGCATTTGTTTTTATTTAGCCTTGATTTATAGTGTGGCAGAGCCCTTTAGTGAACAACGTTCAGCAAAGGCTCTGGGAGAGGCTTTAGCAAAAACTGGACAGCAGGAGGTCGGCATCTATGGTCCCTATCCCACATCAGCAGCCTTTTATAGTGGTGTACGCATGGTAAAGCTGTTGCCGGAAAAAGAGCTTGCGTCTTCTAGACCTCAGTCCATGAGCTGGACGAGCAAGAATGTCATGCCCTTGGCTGCTATTGAAAACCAGGCTTATCCCTTAATAGTTGTGAAGGAGAAAAGCCTTGAGCACTTCCTTAAGCAGGAGGGTAGGCAAAGAATTATTTTAGGCTATGCTAAGGAATGGGTAATCATGAGTAGGCAGCAGCTAGCTGTAGACGTTCCGCAAGGAAAATGGTATAATGAGCTTGACGACAACAAGCATAAGCTGTCTGTTCAAAATGAGTGGAGGGATAACAATGGAAGAACGTAAGCGTTGCAATGAGGAGAACTGCACCTGCCCGATGACAAAATGTCCCCGTCATGGTATTTGCTGTGAGTGCATCATGAATCATAGGGAGAAGGGCAATTTAGTTCATTGCATGCGTGAGATTGCGGCGCAACAAAAATAAAAAAATACAAAAAAAGTACTTGCAATTTCTAAAATCATGTACTATAATAGTGCACATAAGTAAATAATGAGTGGATGACGTTTACGGGAGAAGGCAATGCCTACCGAAGGAGCAAAACTCTCAGGTGCTTCGCAAGAAGCGGAACCGTAGGCTGACACAACTCTGGAGAGTCCCTTAAATGGGCGCCGAAGGTGCAAGCCTGCAATTATTTGCAGACCAATCTCTCAGGCCAATGGACGGAGCAAAGCTTTATTATAGGCACCCGTAGAGGTGTTTATAGTGTCATTGACTTTAACCGGAGTATATGCGCAATACTCCGGTTTTTTATTTTACTTATACTAGTTTATGCAACCAAAATTTTTCAGGGAAAAGGGAGATGTTCATTATGTTGGAAATGTTAAATGCGATTGATGATTTTGTCTGGGGCCCACCACTATTAGTGCTCTTGGTTGGTACTGGTATTTGGCTGACTATCCGCCTGCGTCTTTTGCAGGTGTTTAAGCTGGGGCAGGCTTTGAAATTAATTTTTAGTGCTAAAAATGATGGTAGCGGTGATGTTAACTCCTTTAAGGCGCTGTGTACTGCACTGGCTGCAACCGTAGGTACTGGTAACATCGTTGGTGTTGCTACTGCAGTAAAGGCTGGTGGCCCCGGTGCTCTGTTCTGGATGTGGATGGCTGCCTTCTTTGGTATGGCTACTAAATATGCAGAATGCTTGCTAGCTGTTAAATATCGTACTGTGGATGCTGATGGCAACATTTCTGGCGGTCCGATGTATTATATTGAAAATGGTCTTGGTAAATCCTATAAACCCTTGGCTGTAATGTTTGCAGCATTTGGCGTTCTGTGCGCATACTTTGGTATCGGTACCTTCGCACAGGTTAACTCCATCGTTGAAATCACCAAAATCACTGCTGGTATCCCCGTTATGTACACTGGTATTGCTTTGACTGTAGTTGTTGCTCTGGTAACTATCGGTGGTCTGAAATCCATTGCTAACGTTGCTTCTAAGGTTGTACCTGCAATGGCAGTACTGTACTTCATTACTACTGTTGGTATTCTGGTTTGCTTCGCAGATAAGGTTCCTGGTGCTATCGGTATGGTGCTGCAGGATGCCTTCACTCCGGCAGCTGCACAGGGCGGCTTCCTGGGTGCAACTGTGATGCTGGCTATGCGTAGCGGCGTTGCTCGTGGCGTATTCTCTAACGAATCTGGTTTAGGTTCTGCTCCTATCGTTGCTGCTGCAGCAAAAACCAAATGGGCTGCTGAGCAAGGTCTTGTTTCTATGACTGGTACCTTTATCGATACCATCATCATTTGCTCCTTAACTGGTTTGTCCTTGATCGTAACTGGCGCATGGTGTGGTCCTCTGAAGGGTGCTGCTATGACTGATGCTGCATTTGCTTCCGCTTTCCCTGGCTTTGGCTCTATGCTGCTCTTAGTTGGCCTCGTACTCTTTGCTTTCACTACTATCCTTGGCTGGAACTATTATGGCGAACGCTGCGTTGAGTATCTGATGGGCGTTAAGGCAATTATGCCGTACCGCATTATCTT
The DNA here is from genome assembly GCA_034117325.1 of Phascolarctobacterium sp. GTDB lineage: Bacteria > Bacillota > Negativicutes > Acidaminococcales > Acidaminococcaceae > Phascolarctobacterium_A. The sequence goes on from JAXEPX010000084.1 coordinate 30,170, forward strand.
CATCGTACTGATTGCTTGCGGTCCCTTCCTGAAGCTGGAGGAAATCTGGGTACTGGCCGATATCGTTAACGGCTTGATGGCTATCCCGAACTTGATTGCTCTGTTGGGCCTGACGGGCGTGGTTGTTGCTGAAACCAAGGCTTATGAAGAGCATTTAAAGGAAATTGAAAAATAAGTAAAAAGTAAAGCCTGAGCTGCTTAAATAGTAGCTCAGGCTTTTTTGTGTAGAAACGAGAAAACACTCTGCAGGGGATGATGCAGAGTGTTTCTCTTAGGAAAGCTGTTTATGATGAATTTGATGGGAAGGGTGTAGCAGGTTTTACCCTTGCTACACCTATAGTATACTACAAGGCATTGACAGAAAAAGGGCAAAGTATTGAACAAAGTGTGAAATATAAGATGCTTAATCTTGGTTACTTATAATTAAGCTGGATTGGTATAATTATAGGTAATACATTAAGTGGGAGAGAAGCTTTTGGGTAAAACTTGGGTAAAGCTCCATAGAATATGTAAAAATGTCTCTTGAGAGAAAAATATTTTTCAAAAAATTGTCCAGTGTATAAAGACAAGACTACATTTTGTTTCTTGTCTTTGTGTTTATAGAGAGGACAAGTGGGATAATAGTTAGAAAATGTCCACTGTTATGTTGTAACATAAAGCGTCAATAATGGAAAATATGGTGTTTGTTACTGAATTGTGTTACAGTTTAAGGGGGCTTGCAATGGACAGTACTACATGGTATAATCGGAATATCAAATTGTTGCTTACCTGAGGGAAAGCGGGAGAAGAGAGGGAATTTAGTTATGAAAGCTAAAAAATTATTATCCTTGTTATTGGCATCTGCTGTAGTTTGTGGCGCTCTGACCGGCTGCGGCGGTGATAAAAAAGAAGATAAAAAGGCTGCTGACGGCGCTGTAAAAATTGGTGTATTTCTGCCGTTGACCGGCGATAATGCTGCTGGCGGCGAGCTCGAACTGCGCGGTATTAAATTGGCACAAAAGCTGCATCCCGAAGTTTTGGGCAAAAAGGTTGAATTAATTGTTGCCGATAATAAATCCGATAAAGCAGAAGCTGCATCCGTAACTGCACGCTTGATTGAAAAAGATAAGGTTTGCACCGTGCTGGGCACCTATGGCTCCTCCTTGGCAATGGCTGCTGGTAACATCGTTAAAGATGCAAAGGTTCCGGCTATCGGCACCAGCTGCACCAACCCGCAGGTAACTGCTAACAACGATTACTATTTCCGCGCTTGCTTCATCGATCCGTTCCAAGGCACTGTAATGGCTAACTACGCATTCAAACAAGGCGCTAAGAAAGTCATCATCGTGCAAGAGGTTTCCAATGACTACTCCGTTGGTCTGGCTAAATTCTTCAAAGAAGCATTTGTAAAACTGACCAACGATAAAAACGCTATCATCGACGTTGCTAACTATCAGACCGGCGATAAGGACTTCACCGCTATTCTGACTAATATGAAGGCTAAGAACCCCGATGCAGTATTTGCACCTGGTAACTTTACTGAATCTGCACTGCTGATTAAACAAGCTCGTCAACTGGGTATCAAGGTTCCCTTCATGGGCGGCGACACCTGGGAGACTCAAGAGTTCATCGATGTTGGTGGCAAGGATGTTGAAGGCTGCGTACTGAGCACTGCATTCGACCGTGAAAAAGCATCCACTGAAGAAGCTAAGAAATTCCTCAAAGCTTATACCGAAGAATATAAAGGCGAACCCTCCGCATTGTCTGCTCTGGGCTATGACTCTTACCTGATTGCTATCGACGCTATCAAACGTGCAGGTGGCACCGATCCTAAGAAGATTCGCGACGCTATCGCTACTACCAAGGATCTGGAAGCTGTAACCGGTAAGACCACTCTGGATAAGAACGGCGACGCTATTAAAGCTGCTGTTATTAAGGTTGTAAAAGACTCCAAGTTCAAATATCTGGACTTCGTAGACGTAAAATAATATAGTTCCTCTGATATGCTCCCGCTTCCGTCGGAGGTGGGAGCATTCATTTTAGCATGAAGCATTTACTATTGTACATGCTTTGAAGTTATTTCTGGTGGTGAAGAAATGGATTTTTTTAGTCAATTTGCCCAGGTTATTCACAATATGACCGGCGCAATGTTTGCTCAGCATATCGTCAATGGTATCTCTCTTGGCAGTCTGTATGCATTGATTGCTATCGGTTATACCATGGTTTATGGTATTTTGCTGATGATTAACTTTGCTCATGCAGATATTGTTATGATGGCCTGCTATTTTGCTTTCTTTGGTATTACGGTTTTCCATATTCCGTGGTATCTGACCTTTATCGGTGTTATCATCGCAACGGCGCTTTTAGGTGTGCTGATTGAGCGTACTGCTTATCGTCCCCTGCGCGATGCTCCCAAAAACTCCGTACTGATTTCCGCAATCGGTGCGTCTTTCCTGCTCGAAAACTTGGCGAACTACCTCTTTAGCGGTCGTCCGCTGCGTTTCCCTGATATTCCGCTCCTGAGCCAGACTATTGCTGTGGGCGGCGTTAATATTCAGGCTATTTGCCTCGTGATTCCTGTAATCACCTTCCTGAGCTTAGCTGTGCTGCTGCATATCGTTAACCACACGAAAACTGGTATGGCGATGCGCGCTGTGTCCAAGGATTACGAAATTGCCCGCGTTATGGGTGTTAATATCGACCGCGTAATTTCGATTACCTTCGTTATTGGTAGTGCATTGGCAGCTATTGGCGCCTTCATGTGGGGCGTGCGCTACCCTGGTATTACTCCGCTGCTTGGTGTAATGCCCGGCCTGAAGTGCTTCATTGCAGCTGTAATCGGCGGCATTGGCAATATCAAGGGCGCAGTAATCGGTGGCTTTATCCTGGGCTTGGGCGAGGTGCTTATCGTAGCCTTCTTCCCGCAGCTGTCCGGCTATCGCGACGCTTTCGCATTTATTGTGTTGATTATTATTCTGTTCTACAAGCCCACGGGCTTACTGGGTGAAAAAACTACGGAGAAGGTGTAAGCATGAGCAAAAGAAATATGTTACTGACCGCAGTTGGTATTATTGTGCTTTTTGCAGGTGCTTGCTACGCTCAGTTAGAATTAGACTCCTATCTGCGCAGAGTTATTAATCTCTGTCTCATTTATGCAATTATTGGCCTGTCTATGAACCTGACGAATGGCTTTGCTGGTCAGTTCAGCTTGGGTCAGGCTGGCTTTATGGCGATTGGTGCCTATGTTGTCGGTATCTTCACTGTGCCAGTGGAGCTGCGCGAAAATGTTTTCTACGCTGTACCAATGAATCCGCTGATTGCTGATATTCAGCTTCCGCTGTGGCTGGCGCTCATCGTGGGCGGCATTCTTGCAGCTGCTGTAGCATGGCTCATTGGTACGCCTGTGCTGCGCTTGCGTGGTGACTACCTAGCAATTGCGACGCTGGGATTTTCTGAGATTATCCGTATTGTGATTACCAATGCGCAAAGCTTTACTAATGGCGCGCTGGGCATTAAGGATATCCCGACCATTAACGATGTGCGTTTTATTTTCCTTGTTACAGCGGTAATTTTCGTTTTCATTACCTGCCTGATTAACTCCTCCTATGGACGTGCCTTCAAGGCTATTCGCGAGGACGAAATTGCGGCGGAGGCTATGGGCGTGAGTCTGTTCCATCACAAGAATATGGCCTTCATGCTGAGTGCCTTTTTCGCAGGTATTGGCGGTGGCCTTTATGCAACCCTCTTAGGTACCGTTGACCCGAAGAACTTCCTCTTCACGCTGACCTATAACTTCCTGCTCATCATCGTACTGGGCGGTATGGGCAGTATCACCGGCTCCATGCTGGGTAGTATCATCGTTACCGCAGGCCTCGAGTATCTGCGTATTTTTGACGAGCCTTTGAGCTTATTTGGTACCACGATTCCGCTCTTCAGACCTGGCTTCCGTATGGTAATTTTCTCCCTGCTCTTGATGGTTTGCGTACTGTTCTGGCGCAAGGGTATTATGGGTACAGAAGAATTCACTTGGGATAAATTTGTAGCTTTCTGCAAGAATCCTTTCCAATATTTCAAGAAAGGAGCAAAGCATAATGGCTAAAGATAAGCAAGAACTAACTGTGTTAAAAACTGATAGTATGACCATGCGTTTTGGTGGCGTAACAGCTGTGTTCCAGTTGAATCTGGACATCCGCGAGCACCAGATTGTTGCCCTTATTGGCCCTAATGGCGCTGGCAAAACGACGGCCTTCAACATGATTACTGGCGTTTACACTCCGACGGAGGGTAACGTAATTTACACTGCTCCTGGCAAGGATTCTGTGAAAATTACGGGCAAGCGCCCCAGCGATATTGCGAAAATGGGCATTGCGCGTACCTTCCAGAATATTCGTCTCTTTAAAGATCTGAGCGTGTACGAAAATGTAATGATCGCAAAGCACCTGCATTTGCAGTCTAATTTCATCTCTGCAACGCTGCATCTGCCTTGGTACAATAAGGAGCAACGCCAGATGGAGGCTGATGTGGAGAAGCTGCTGCGTTCTGTCGACCTGTGGGAGCTGCGCAATGAGAAGGCGAGCAGCCTGCCCTACGGTAAGCAGCGTCGCTTGGAAATCGTGCGTGCGCTGGCTACGAATCCGAAAATTCTGCTTCTCGACGAGCCTGCTGCAGGTATGAACCCCAAAGAAACTGAGGAGTTGACGGAGTTCATCCGCCAGATTCGCGATGAATATAATCTGACTATCTTTATGATTGAGCATCATATGGATCTTGTTATGGAAATAAGCGACTGGATTTATGTACTGGACTTTGGCATGCTTATTGCCGAGGGTACTCCGGCTCAGATTCAGAATAATAACCGTGTAATTGAGGCATACCTGGGGGTGGATGAAGATGCTTAAGGTTAATGATTTAGTAGTTTCCTACGGCGGCATCGAAGCCCTGAAGGGTATTTCTCTCGAAGTTCCTGATGGGAAAATCGTGACGCTGATTGGTGCCAATGGCGCTGGTAAAAGTACGCTGCTGCGCAGTATTATCGGTCTCGTGAAGCCGGATAGCGGCTCCATTACCTATAATGATAAGCAGCTTATAGGTCTCAATTCGCAACAGATTGTGGAGAATGCTATTACTCTCGTGCCCGAGGGACGTCGCGTTTTCCCGAATCTGACTGTTTTGGAGAATTTGCAAATCGGTGCTTACCTACGCAATGATAAGGATGGCATCGAGAAGGATATTAAGTGGATTTATGAGCTTTTTCCTCGTCTCGAGGAGCGTAGCTGGCAGATGGCAGGTACGCTGAGCGGTGGTGAGCAGCAGATGCTGGCCGTAGGGCGCGCGCTGATGTGCCGCCCGAAGGTGCTGATGATGGACGAGCCCTCGCTGGGTCTCGCACCGCTCATTATTAAGGATATCTTTAAGATTATCCAAGAGATTAATCGCCAGGGCATGACCATCCTGCTTATTGAGCAGAACGCAAATATGGCACTCAAGGTGGCCGACATTGCGTATGTGCTGGAGACGGGCCGTATTACGATGACGGGTAGTGGTCAGGAATTGTTAGAGAATCCTGAGATTAAGGCTGCTTACCTTGGTAAGAAGAAATGAGAATTTTCTCAATCTAAATTTAGGGGAAAGGCTCCCCTTTAAAGGGGAGCTGTCAGACGCGAAGCGTATGACTGAGGGGTTAAGTAAAGCTATTCTGTTTTAATAATGTGATCTGCTTTACTCAACCCTTCCGGCTGCTTCGCTGCGCTCGCATCCACCTCCCCTTTAAAGGGGAGGCTCTTTTCTATATAAATTTATAAGTAAGCGGTGGAGGAATTCCAGTTAGCAAATCTTAAATAATATAATTTAGTCAACCAGTACACCACATCTGGTTGACTATTCTTTTCTTTATAGATATAATTATGTAGTGAATTACTATGATTTTTCCATTAGGAGGCACTCCTGTGATTAAGATAGAAAATTTAAAGCATTATTATACGGATGCGGATGGCAATGAGGTGAAGGCCCTTGATGGCATTGATCTCGAGATAGCGCAGGGCGAATTTGTAGCTATTATTGGTGCTAATGGTAGTGGTAAATCCACTCTTGCACGCCATCTGAACTGCCTGCTGCTTCCCACAGAGGGCAGGGTTGAGGTCAGTGGGCTTGATACTCTTGTCGATGAAAATATGTGGGATATTCGTCAGCAGGTCGGTATGGTTTTCCAAAACCCCGATAACCAAATTGTTGCTGCCGTAGTAGAGGAGGATGTGGCCTTTGGCCCCGAGAATATCGGTGTACCTGGCCCGGAAATCCGCCCCCGCGTTGAGAAGGCGCTCGCGGCAGTAGGGATGACCGAATATGCTAAGCACGCACCTCATCGCCTGAGTGGCGGCCAAAAGCAGCGGGTAGCGATTGCTGGCATCATGGCACTGGAGCCGAAGTGCATCGTGCTCGATGAGCCCACAGCGATGCTGGATCCGCAGGGACGCAAGGAAATCGTCGCTACGGTACAAAAGCTGAATAAAGAAAAACACATCACTATCGTCTATATCACGCACTATATGGTGGAGGCGCTGGCAGCTGATCGAGTAGTGGTCATGGAGAAGGGGCATATCCGCTTCATGGGCACGCCGCGCGAGGTTTTTAGTCGTGTGGACGAGCTGGAGGCGCTAGGCCTCGAGGCACCGCTGGCAGCGAAGGTAGCAAGTGAGCTGCGTAAGAGCGGCGTCAAGCTGCCAAGTGATATCATTACGGATGAGGAGCTGGCGCAAGCATTATGTCAATAAAATTAGCAAATATATTTCATACATACTCTAAGGGTACGCCATTTGAACGCTTAGCGCTCAGCGACGTGTCCTTAGAAATCAATAAAGGTGAGATTGTGGCCATCATTGGTCACACTGGTAGTGGTAAATCCACGCTGGTGCAGCATTTGAATGGACTCCTCAAGCCTGATAAGGGCGTAGCGAGCATCGATGACATTGATATTTCTGCCAAAGGGGCGCAGGCTAAGGCTGCGCGCCAGCAGGTGGGCATGGTTTTCCAATATCCTGAGCATCAGATTTTTGCGGAGACTGTTTTTGAGGATATCGCCTTTGGCCCGCGCAATAAGGGCTTTAGCGAGGAAGAGGTGGCAAAGCAGGTGCGTGAAGCGATGGAATTTGTCGGCCTCGACTACGATACCTACGCGCAGCGCTCTCCCTTTCAGCTGAGTGGTGGCCAGATGCGCCGCGTAGCGATTGCCGGTGTAGTGGCGATGAACCCTGACTACCTCGTGCTGGACGAGCCCAGTGCTGGCCTCGACCCGCGCAGTCGTAATGCCGTTTTTCGCGAGATTATGTCGCTGCATGAAAGCCGTGGCATTGCCATTGTGCTTGTAACGCATAGCATGGATGAGGCAGTGCAGTATGCTAATCGCCTCCTCGTAGTGAACAATGGTAAGCTGCTTTTCGACGACGAGCCGAAGAAGATTTTTAAGGAGCATGGCGCAGAGCTCGTAGCTGCAGGTCTCGACGTGCCCCAGACGTATAAATTAGCCGATTTACTACGTGCGCAGGGCTTAAGCCTGCCCGATGGGCTAAAGGACGCGACAGCGCTTGCAAAAGCAATTCGTAAAGCAAAGGGGTGGAAATAATGCTGACTGAGATTACCTTAGGCCAATATTTCCCGGGCAATTCCTTTGTGCATCGTCTGGACCCGCGTACGAAAATTTTGGCGACGATTATTTATATTATTGCAATTTTCTTTGCTGATACACCGCTTTCCTATGGCCTGCTCTCCGGCTTTGCAGCAGTGGTTATTTTAATCTCGCGCCTGCCCTGGCTGATGGTGCTGAAATCGCTGAAGCCGATTTGGATTATCGTTATTTTGACGACGCTGATTCATATGTTTACAGCGCCTGGTGAGCATATCATCTTTACCTGGAAATTCTTAAGTGTGACGCAGGAAGGTCTCGATATGGGCCTGAAAATGGCTGTACGCTTGATTCTGCTCTTATTATTTAGCTCCGTGCTCACCTTTACTACTTCTCCCATTGTTTTAACGGATGGCATTGAGCATTTGCTCAGACCGTTTAAATGTGTGGGTGTGCCGGCGCATGAGCTGGCGATGATGATGACGATTGCACTGCGTTTTATTCCTACTTTATTGGAAGAAACGGATCGCATTATGAAGGCGCAGACGGCGCGTGGTGCCGATTTTGCTAGTGGTAATATTTTGCAGCGCATGAAAAATATGCTGCCGCTTTTGGTGCCGCTCTTCATTAGCGCCTTTCGTCGTGCAGATGAGCTGGCTGTGGCCATGGAGGCGCGCTGCTACCGTGGGGGCGAGGGCCGTACCCGTATGCACGAGCTCTCCTATAGCGGCAGCGACTACGTAGCTCTCGTGCTCGTTGTAGCGCTGTCTGTAGGCCTTGCAGTAATGCGTTGGGGGCATGTATGCGGACTATAAAGCTAGTTGTAGCCTATGATGGCAGCTGCTATTACGGCTACCAGAAGCAAAAGGATTATATTACGATTCAGAGCGTGTTGGAGGAGCTGCTTGCTAAGCTGTGCGGCGAGCCTGTGGCGATAGCTGGCAGTGGGCGTACGGATGCAGGCGTGCATGCGCTGGCGCAGACGGTAACCTTTACTACTAATGGGCGCATTCCCTGCGCAAATCTAGTGCGTGCTTCACGAAGCATGCTACCACGTGACATCGTTATCCTGAGTGCGGAGGAGGTGGCCGAGGGCTTCCATGCACGCTTCAGTGCTTGCTGGAAAACCTACGAGTATAAGCTCCTCGCAAGTCGTCAGCCTAATCCATTCCTCATGCGTTATGCATGGCAGCTGGGCGTAAATGTCGACGAGCTTGATGTAGCAGCGATGAATCGTGCGGCGCAGCACTTGCTGGGGACGAACGACTTTAGCGCCTTTCGCAGTACGGGTAGCGTTGATAGCCCGCCTGTGAAGACGATTTATGAGGCCGAGTGGCGTGTGCAGGGCGAGGAGGTAGTATTCCGTATTTCTGGTGACGGGTTCCTCTATCATATGGTGCGCAATATCACCTGGTCGCTTGTGCAGGTGGGTTTGGGTAAGCGTACGGAGGCGGATTTTCTCGCAGAGCTTAATTCCGAGCGCTGTGAATTTCTTAATTCTCCCGCACCTGCGGAGGGTTTGTATTTGGCACAGGTATGCTATAAGCCGTATCCGGAGCGCTAGGAGGCGTGTGCATCCTAAGCTAGGGAACAGCTAGAAAATCTGTAAATTTTTTACACTTTTTTTGCGAAAAAGCTTGACTATAAAGGTGCATTTCTGTATAATATATCTACGTGATTTTCCGCTTGATTTCACTAGCCCCGAAATACGGTGAGAAAATTCACAACGAACTGTATATTTGGAAACTATCTAGGAGGGACATAAGCGATGAAATCTTTTATGGCTAATCCGTCCAACATCGAACGTAAATGGTTCGTTGTTGACGCAGCTGATAAAACTCTGGGCCGTCTGGCTGCAGAAGTAGCAAAAGTCCTGCGCGGTAAGCATAAACCTACCTTTACCCCGCACATGGACACTGGTGATCACGTAATCATTATCAATGCCGACAAGGTTGTTCTGACCGGCAAAAAATTGACTAAGAAAGTTTATTTCCATCATTCTGGTTATCTCGGCGGCGACAGCTATGTAAAGGCTGGCGACATGCTGAAGAATAACCCTGTAAAAATGGTTGAGCTGGCAGTTAAGGGTATGATTCCCCATAACCGTCTTGGCGCAGACATTTACAGCAAGCTTCATGTTTATGCTGGTAGCGAACATCCGCATGCAGCTCAAAAACCTGAAGTTTTGGAAATCAATGTTAGATAACATCCGGGAGGGAACAATAAATGGCAGTAGTTACTTATAACGCAACCGGTCGTCGTAAATCTTCCGTTGCTCGCGTTCGCCTGGTTCCGGGTGAAGGCAACATCGTAATCAACGACCGTGAATTAAATCAATACTTCGGTCTGAAAACTTTGGAGCTGATTGTTAACCAACCGCTCGAAGTTACCGAAACCAAAGGCAAATATGACGTACTCGTTAACGTAGTTGGCGGCGGCATTTCCGGCCAAGCTGGTGCTATCCGTCACGGCATTGCTCGCGCTCTGCTGAAGGTTGACGCTGAATTCCGTCCTGTTCTGAAAAAAGCAGGCTTCCTGACTCGCGACCCGCGCGAAAAAGAACGTCGTAAATACGGCTTGAAGAAAGCTCGTAAAGCTAGCCAATTCTCCAAACGTTAATTTCTGGCTTTACAACACCATCACAAATTTATCGCAAAATTACTCCGCATCATTATGGTGCGGAGTTTTTTTATGCGCCTTACTGGCTATTTGTTAAAAACGAAAATTTGTTCCTGCCCTAAATCAGGGCAGGTAGGTATATTTGTGCGTATATAGTGAACTGTGTTAAACCGTAAAAAAGCCCTCGGCTATAATAAGTCGAGGGCATCAATTTTAATAGGATTATTTCTCCTTGGCCACGAGCTGCTGATACATTTTCATAAGTTCAGCAACACAGCTGCTTTCAGTAGTGGTCTTGATGTCGAAACCATAAGCTTCCATGACGGCTCTATCGTTAGCACGGTGAGCTTTTAAGAGGTCAAAGGGCATTACGGAATCGTCATATAAGTCGGCAAGACTACTATCTGGATATTTAGCACGTGCGTCGAGAATAGCCTGCGCTGTTTTAGCGATTTTCTCTTTCTGTGCTTCGGTAGGCGTGGGCCATGGGAAGTTGTTATAAACTATAGTATTAGAATAGCTATAGTCACTCTTCAGGCGACCTGCTACAGCTCGCGTCCAAGCCATATGAACATTAGAAGTCATAATTCCAAAATGGTATAAAGACGCCCCTTGTAACATAAATAATTTATCGCCAGGAATGATTTCAGGCGGAAGAAAATCCATGGGAATATATTTTCTGTTTTCTGATGATACTTTAGGAATCGCTACGTAATATGAAGTACATTCTCTGACTTCATCAAATAACATGGGGGTTTCTGCTTTTTTTCTAGTCGCTGCTTTCGGGCTAGATAATCTATAATCTTTAACCTTAGTTATTCTCTCCATAACTTTAGGGAGGTCCTTCAATTCTTTTGGAGAAGCATTTACCAACCAGAGACAATATCTAGGTTTTCGATTTATAAAATCTTTGCCCATCATATATGGTCTAATGAATTTAGTAACGTTAGGGTTATCTTTAATTATTTCTGACTTTTCTTCTTCAGAAAGTATTAAATATCCTCCCTCAGTAGGCTTTCCACCATTTTGTAATTTAGGCAAACCTGATAAAGATTGAGTTCTTCCCTCTATAAATATAGTTTCAAAGTCAACTAAATAAGGATTGATGTTCTTAGCTATGATTGGATTTGCATCATAAATATATTTGTGTTTATTAGAATTTGCAGAGCTAAAGCCTATAATTACACAATGAACATGAGCTTTAATGATTGCTTCGCTGTCCCATCTGAATGTTCTGTATGCAAAGTCAATATGAATTCCGAATCTTTCATAAAGAGGTTTCCAGACGCTAGCAACTTGCTCTCCTTGAGTAATTGAATTTATTGATACTAGAGCTGTTCTAATATTAGTCCCTTGCATTAACTGGGATGCCTTAAAGTACCATGCTGCAACAAAATCTATTTTTCCTGCTGTTTTATATGGTTTTCCGTTTTCATCAGAATAAATATTGAGTATATCAGCCTTTTGCTCTTTGTTTTGAAGGCTATAACCAACAAATGGCGGATTACCCATAATATAATTCAGCTCGCTTGGAGAAACTACATCAGCCCAATCTATGCGCAGAGCATTTGCTTCGTGGATATTGGTATAGGTCTTCAAGGGCAGGAAGTCGATTGGCATATGTACTATGTCCTCGGTTTCCTTCATCATCTGGCTTTCTGCTATCCAAAGCGCTGTCTTGGCAACTGATACAGCGAAGTCATTGATTTCGATGCCGTAGAACTGGTTAATCTTTACTTGGATAGGATTAAGCAGCTCTCCCAGAACCATCTCGCCACCTGTTAAGAGACGAATAACTTCGTTTTCGAGCTTGCGTAGGCAGATATAAGTCTCCGTTAAGAAGTTACCGCTACCGCAGGCAGGGTCGAGAAACTTTAATCCTGCGAGCTTCGTCTGGAAGGCTTCGAGCTGTGCTTTACGGGTTCTCTTAACAGGATTATTTTTAATTTTGGTGAACTCATCCTTCAGCTCATCCAGAAATAGCGGGTCAATAACCTTATGGATATTTTCGATAGAGGTGTAATGCATACCACCAGAGCGACGAGTTTCAGGGTTCAATGTACTTTCAAATACTGCACCGAAAATGGTCGGGCTAATTTCACTCCAGTTGAAATTTAATGAAGCCCTTTTTAAAAGAAGTTCTCTGATTTCTTCAGTGAATTGCGGTATCTCAATGTTTTCATCCGCAAATAAGCCGCCATTTACATAAGGGAATGCCGCCAGATCTTCTTCTAAATATTGGTCACGTTCTTCTTCCTTAGTATCGAGAACTTTGAATAGCTCGATAATGGCTTTACGCATAGCCTTAGCAGGATATTGGGCTAAATAGTCGTGGAACATATCATGCTGACCGAAAATGCCCGCATCCTCTGCATAGAGACAGAATACGAGACGTACGCAGAGCTTATTAAGGCTCTTTAATGATTCAATATTATTCTTATCCTTATATTGGTTAAGAAATGCTTCGTAGAGCTTGCCTACTAATTCGCCTGCAGCCATGGAGACCTGCATTTCCTTGCGGATATGGGCGGAGCCATTATTTACGAGGAATTCGAGACGATAATATTCCTCTGGTAGATTTTCCAGAAGAATTTCTTCTGGCTCGCTATGGGGATGTTCCATATCGTAGACGAGGAATTTTTCAAAATTGCATGTAACGATATACTTCGGATGCTTGGAGACTGGAAGTTCGGCAGCGTAGCGTTTAGCCTGTTCAATGGGCTTTAGCAAAGTGCCATCGGATTGACGGATGGGAGCTAATAAGTCCTTGCCTAAAGATTTTTGCTCAATCATAACCTTAGTTTCGTCAATATAGCCGTCAATAAAGCTGGTATGGTCGAGCATAACCTGATTCTCAAAGCTAATAAACTGGGCAGGATGCTCTACACCATACACTTCTCCCAGTAATTGCAGCCAGAACGGTTGGCTTTGTCCTTTTTCGTAGCCTTTGCCTTTCCAGTATTCAGCAAATTTCTTCGCAGCATTACGCTGTTCCACGTCCTTCATTAGTATTCCCTCCGTACTCCGAGTATTATATGGCTATATTATAGCACGAAAAGAGGGTGCGTGGGAAAAGAAAAGAGAAATTCAATAAATTGTATTGCGATTATGCTTACAATAGCCTATAATAAAGAAAAAGGCATGATTCTAGAAGGGGGAGATATTATGGCAACTAAAACTGCAAATCTTTATGCTCGTATTGAGCCTGATGTGAAAGAACAGGCTGAACACATTTTATCAACTTTGGGAATTCCTGTATCTAATGCTATCAATATGTTTTATAAACAAATTATTCTGCAAAGAGGGCTTCCTTTCGAAGTAAAAATTCCGTATGAATATCCTTTAAATATTGCACATATGACTGAGGCCCAGTTAAATGAAGAGCTTGAAAAAGGATATCAGAGCATTTTAGCAGGAAGAACAATTTCTGCTGAACAGGCTTTTAAGGAGCTAGAAAAGGAATTTAATATATGAGCTATACTGTGGATTTATCTATCGAGGCTAAAGAAGACTTACGTAAGATATACTCATATATTGCTTTTAAATTAATGGCTCCTGCAAGTGCGAGCAATCAGATAAAAAGGATAAAGAAAAATGTTCTAGGATTAGACTTCATGCCTACGATGTTCAAGATTTATGAAAAAGAGCCTTGGCATAGTCGAGGAATGCGTATAATGCCTGTTGACAACTATGTAGTTTTCTATTTTATCGATGAAGAAAATAAGAAAGTAAATATCGCTAGAATTATTTATGGAGCTATGGATTTGGATAAACAAATATCTGAATTGTAATGGAGGTGTAAGCAGAATGAAAAAGAGCGACCTTAAATGGCCGCTCTTTTTATTATGCTCACGCGCCGAGGAACTACATGTTTTTCAACTTTTTTGTGAAAAGTGCGCAGAAAAAAAGGATTTTCTTTATTTACTACAGAATAAAATAAAGTTACTAAAAACTTATACAAAATTCATTAAGTAAAGGAGGCGCAGCATGGTCATTGGTATCGGTTGCGATATTATTGAAATTGTGAGAATAAAAAAAGCCGTGGAGCGCGCATCCTTTAGTGAACGCGTCTTTACGCCTGAGGAGCGTGAGTATTGCTCTAGCAGGGGGTTGCAGGCTGCTGCCAGCTACGCTGCTCGGTTTGCTGCGAAGGAGGCTGTTCTTAAGGCTTTAGGAACAGGTCTGCGCGGAGGTTCTCTGCAGGAAATTAGCATTACTAATGACGCACTAGGTAAGCCTCAGGTTACGCTTACCGGTTTTTATCAGGAGCTGGCCAAAGGTAAAGGCGTCACAAAAATACATATCACTATGAGCCATAGTAGGGAAAATGCCATGGCTACATGTGTGCTGGAGGATTAAAGCATGAAAATAGTTACTGCACAGGAAATGAAGGAAATAGATAAGCTGGCTAGTGAGCGCTACGGTGTGCCCGGCCTTGTTTTGATGGACGCTGCTTCCAAGCAGGTTGCGGACACTGTTGTGAGAATGCTCGCTAAAAATAAGAGTCTCAGCCGTAAGATAGTAGTCTTTTGCGGTGGTGGCAATAATGGGGGCGATGGTTTTGGAGCTGCTCGTTGGCTCGCAAGCTACGGCTACGAAGTGCGCGTTTACCTCGTAGGAACTACTATTGTAAAGCTAACTGAATCCGCAGGTGATGCAGCGAGTGAGCTTGCCATGTATCGTGCTGCTGGTGATCGCGTGGAGGAGCTAGTGAGCGACGAGGATTGGCTCGCAGCAGAGCTTGCTTGCGAACGCGCTGACGTTATCGTGGACGCGATGCTCGGCACGGGCTTCGTGGGCGAGCTGCGGGAAGCTACGCGCAAGGCTTGCCAGCTCATTAATAATGCCGGTAAGCTTGTCATCGCCGTTGATATCCCCAGCGGCGTGCATGCGGATGATGGCACGGCAGCGGAGGATGCAGTGTGCGCGGATGTAACCGTGACCATGGCACTGGCGAAGACGGGCCTCCTTCTGTATCCCGGTCGGGAGCTAGCTGGTGAGGTACAAATCGCCAATATTGGTATGCCTGCTAAGCTTTTGGAGGAATATCCCAGTCATAAATATCGCCTTACAGAGGCTATTATTCAGAAGCTTCTGCCTCTGCGCGCTGCTAATGCGCATAAGGGTGATGCAGGTCGCGTGGTCATTTGCGCAGGTAGCCCTGGCTTTACCGGTGCTGCGGCTATGTGCGCTCATGCTGCTGTAAAGGCGGGGGCAGGACTTGTATCCTTGCTTACGCCGCACAGCTGTCAGGAAATTCTCGCTACGAAATTAACAGAGGTTATGGTGCATGGCCTGCTGGAGCGCATGCCTGGTGTCCTGGGCAGTGCTGCCGCTAGCGACGTGCTGCAGCGTGCGCATAAGGCCGACGTTTTGGCAATCGGTCCAGGCTTGGGCTTAGCTGATAGTACGCAGGAG
>JAXEPX010000085.1:0-9364 GCA_034117325.1 Phascolarctobacterium sp.
ACCATCTGGCAGGCTCCGTAGCAAAGGCGCATCTTATTAAGCTTACTCATATTTCAGTAATCCCCCTTGCTTAAGCATAGAGCTAATACCTTTTAATAGATTTACTGCTCCCCCTACACCTATGCGTTTTCTTTTATAACAATATTGCTTAGAGAATATTCCTCTGTAATCACTAGTAAGCACCAGGACCTGTGACCTACATTTTGGAAAATAGGCCTCTTTAATTCGTTCAGAGTTTATGTTATTTTGTGACAAAACAGTTTCGTATTCTTTAATTTCAGCTTCCGTCAAAGAATCGAGATAGACTATTTTCTCTAGAACCATGCCTACTGCTTCAGCACAATCTATTATTTGTAAAGGATTAGTAACTCGCAGTGCATGCCCTATAGCCAATATATAGTGTACTCCACCTAAGCTACGGGCTAAACGCTGACACTCATCACGCCAACGCTGATGCTCAAGCTCAATAGCTTGCTCCGCTTTGGCAGGAGCATGAAGCATCTCTCCGAGAGCCAGTAAATAGGCATCAGTTTCTTGTCGGGAAAAAGGCAGTCTATTTTCCAATCCAGGAATTTGTAAATACCCTGCAAGCTCGCCTACAAATTGCTGATTGGCTCTGAGTTTATCCTTAGTCATGGCGTGTATAGCAAGTAGGCTTGCCCTATTAAGCTCTTGAAGCTGCGTAAGCGACATCCCGCAAGGAGGCAACAGCACTCTAGTAAAGCCGAAATAACCAAACAAACGCTGAAGCTCCGCCATCTGCTCTTCGGTTTGCACAAACTGATTCATCCCAATGACTGCCACTAGCTGCTCGTCCTTAGGCACACTATTGTCAGCAATTTTCTTATATAAATATTTCGTTGCGAGAAGAATTCCTTCCTCGGACTGTTCGCTCATAAAGCCAGCCCCAGGAATATAAATGATTGGAAGCTTATATTCTTGGCTAGCAGCCTCACAAACAGCTGCTACATCATCTCCAATAACATTCGCCGTACACCCTGCTACAACCAAGAGGCATTCGGGGTGCTTTTCTTCAACGACAGCTTGAATACTATTTTTTAATAGCTTCTCACCACCAAAAATAGCTTCTTTATCACTTATGCCAGTCATAAAGATATTATCCTGCTGCGAAGGTAAAGCTTTCCCAAAGCGCAAATTAATGCGTCTTCGCATATTAGTAATAGCATTATAAATTATATTAGAACAAGAGCGAGGTGCATGCACTAGTACTGTAATATCAGGATTAAAAACTACACTTGTACAAATTTCACTTAGATTACAATGAATTACTTTTTTGCGATTCGTCTTTTTAATCATTGTTCTGCCTTCCTTTAGGCAAATTATAAAGCTCTGGATATGCTTGCTGAGAAATTAATGTAATTGCGTCCGCCATATGCTGAGAAGCACTATATCTATAACGATCATTAATGAGAATATAGCGTTTCTGCTGTACTGCCTTTACTGTTTGCAGGGATGGATCATTGAGGACCTCCTGCCTCATTCTCTCCACATCACCTTTCTGAGTAGAGCTAAAGCGAGGAAAAATGAAAAGCTCAGGATTGATAGCAAGTATTTTTTCTTTACTCAAGTGTTCTCCACGTACTAATCCTGCCATGGCTGCGCCATTACGCAAACCTGACCTAACGCAGATATCGTGAAAGAGACCTTCCTTGCTACCAAAAGCACCTAGCAAAGAATAGGCCATAGCGATTTTTCGCTTCTCCTCTGGCAGCTTGCCTACAACGTCTGTAACACGTTGGAGCTTTGCGTTCATATCATCAACAAGCTTTTGTCCCTTCTCTGGCTCACCCAAGGCTTGAGAGATTTTCAAGATACGTTTTTCTACCATATCCAGATTAGTAGGTACCTTAGTAACAAATACTTTTAAGCCTACATCCTTAAGCGCATTTATTTGCGATTTATTAAGGTTCTCCTGCACAATAACCAAATCTGGCTGCAGAGCCAAAACCCCCTCCACATTAATTTTGGCAGGAACCTTTTTGGCTACAGGCGTTGCTTTTTTCACAATCAATGAGTAGCGTTCATCTAAAGCATCCTCTGAAATTGCTGCAAAACGCTCAGGTTCTAGAAGATCCACCAAAACCTCTTCTATGCTCAAGGTACTAGCATAGACACGTTGGGGCTTAGAGTTAAATTTGACAATATTGCCATAATCATCCTCCACCTGATAAGCCATGCCCATCTCCTTATTTTGCTTTTCATAATTGCCACAGCCAACAGTTAGCAACGCTATCAAAAGGCAGAAAATTAAGCAACGCATGTAACCATTCCTTTCAATTTATCTATTAAAAAGTATATTTATAACCTAACATAAAGTTAGTTCCTAAGCTAACGTAAGTAGAGGATACATGGGAGGTTACGTCATATCTATCCAGCAGGTTATCTACATTCAAATAGATTTCATGATTTTTAATAGGCTTGTAAGAAGCATGCAGACTGGTGTACAAATAAGGTTTAACAGGAACTTGATATTTTTGCATTACACGATCCGCCATCATGCTAGCATTTAAAGCCACATCAAATTTACCAGTGTTGTAATTTACACCACCATTTAACAGCCATCTGCCATAGTTACGCTTCCACATACCATTATCCTCTTTCGGAGTTCTGTATTTCGGGTCGCTGAAGGATACACCCCAGTTATAGCTAAAGCCATTATCTTGTACCATTTCGCTGCTCAGCTCGATACCCATATTCTTAGTATCTTCGTTAATCGCAACGGAGTTGCCGTCGGCATCCTCGCTATTAGTGATAAAATCTTTAACATCACTCTTAAACAAGGATAATTTCCAGGTATGGTCACCAGAAATATGCTTTAAGCCCATCTCATAATGCATACCTACTTCTGGCTTAATAGCACTATTAAGAATTACTGCATCCTTACCATACATATCTGTCAGCGTAGGCATAGTAAAGGATTTGCCAACGCTAGCGAAAGCACTGGTGCTATCATCCATTTTATAAACATATTGAATTTGCGGTGTAAACTCATTATAGTTCGTTCCGTCAGGAGTGCTGCCCGTCCAGGTTTCACGCATACCTATAATAACATCATGGCGCTCATCAAATTTATGATCTAATTGAGCAAAAACAGAGTAGACGTTTCTATCATAAGCATAGCTTAAAGGTACATTAGCTTTAGGATAATTGGGATCATGGCGACGATAATAGCTATATTTCTCGTTATAGGCTTTAAGACCAATCAACAGATTATTCGCATCATCAAATTGCAAATCCTTGGTAATTTCAATTCCCTTAACTACATCGTCATTACCATAGAAATAGGAATTAGGATAAAATTTGCCACCTGTCCAATAATGATAACGAGAATCGGAGGTACCCTTATGGTAGAACATAGTACCTTTCCAACCATCCTTATCATAGCTTAAGGTTATTTTATTATCCTCTCTATTAATAAAGCGCTTGTCAGTTGCAAGGCCAGTTTTTTCAGAATTATAGCCTCTAATGTAATCATAATTATTGTAATCGTAGTTTATTTTCCAAGCATCATTAAACTTATAATTAGTGGAAACAATCGTTTTCTCACCACCATAGAATTTAAAGTAGCTACCCTTGGGATTATAGCTACCATCACTGCTCGTCGCCATGGAGGTTCTATCTACGCTACCTTTTTTATTCCAGCTAGCGCCAATACCAAATTTTCCTGCTTGTAAAGAAGTCTGGTATTTTTGTCTACGATAATTACCCACCTCGGCAGAAATAGAATTGGTGCGCTTGGATTTCGTAATAATATTAATAACACCACCGCTAGTATCGCTGCCATACAGTACAGCACCGCCACCACGCACAATTTCTACCTTCTCTACATCGGCGATATTAATGGTATCTAAATCATAATAACCAGTCCTAAAATTCATAGGCACACCATCAACCATTACTAAGGTACCACGACGTTTACCACGTACCAGGAACTCACCGCCATTATCGCCAATTGTCTCAGCCTTATATACGATACCTGTAGTGTATTTAATAGCATCCTCAAGAAAGGAAGCACCTGTTTCTTCCAATCTCTTGCTAGTTAAAATCTCCGTTGTAGCAGGAACATCAATATCTCTTTTCTCCGTTCTCGTTGCTGTAACAATAATAGTATCTAGGGCATATTCCTCAAGCGCCTCAGCGAATACTGGAACATTTAAACCACAGAGTACGGACGCCATAACTGCAGAGCCAACCAATTTCTTCATTTTGTTTTTCATTATAAATTACCGCTCCTTTTCATTATCTTATTAAATACATCAAAGAATCTCTAAATACTTCATGATAAGTGCAATGAATAAGAGAGTGGCAGAGATACAAGCACAATATATGTATTGATAATTAGTTCTTATTTAATGTATTATATGATATAATATCGTGTATACTAGCTATACAGTCAAGTGGCTACAAGAATATATTTCTGAAAAAAACTTCTTCACTTTCGAAAGTTGAATTTTTTTCATTTTTCGAAAGTCACACTGCCCCGCTCCTAACTAACAGCGAGGCAGCTTTTTATTTTTCCTACCCCCTTCCTCGGATTTTGTGCTATAATTAGACTAATCGCTGTAGTTTTATGCGTAGCCTTTGCTATGCGCGCAAAAGAAAACAGCCTGACGCGCACGCCAGACTGCTTTCTATAGGTTTTTGGGTGTTGTTTATTTCTCAGAAATTGAGAGGGGTTAAGATTATACGCTTATTTGCCCGGGAAGAACGGCCAAACCATAGGAATTACAATCAAGGATACTACGAAGCAAACGATAATCAAACCGGTACCAGCTTTTACATAGTCCATGAATTTGTAGTTGCCAGGACCCAGAACCAGAGTGTTCGGAGGAGTACCAACCGGAGATGCGAATGCGCAGGAAGCTGCAACAGCGATTGCCATCAGAACTGCTTTCGGGTCAGCACCCAGGTTCTTGGAAATTGCAATACCAATCGGGCACAGCAGAGCTGCGGAAGCGGTATTGGACATGAACTGGGTCAAGAAGCAGGACAGAACGAACAGAACTGCGGTTACAACGATAGGAGACGGGGAGCCGCCCATCAGGGATACGGTCCAGTCAGCGATCAGTTTGCCAGCGCCAGTCTTATCCATAGCGGTGGATACAGGCATCATACCTGCGAACAGGAAGATGGTTACCCAGTCAACGGATACATAAGCTTGTTTTTCAGTCAAGCAGCCAGTTACAACGCAAATCAAAGCGCCGATAACAGCAGCCATTTCCAGGGATACGCCCGGGATACCGATAGCCATTACGAATACTACGCCCAGCAGGATGATACCGGAAATAATCATTCTCTTCTTATCGGTGTCAGCATTAGCTTCGATTTCTTGCTCAATCTCTTGGTCAGCGCTAATAGCTGCTTTCGGAAGCAGATATTTGCCGATGAACATCATGTAGAGCATACCAGCGATGGAGATGGGCACGCCAATCCATGCGAATTCGAAGAAACCGAAGGAAGGCAGACCAGCAACATTCAGCGCACCAGTTGCGATGATGTTAGGAGGAGTACCTACCATGGTGATGATACCGCCCCAACCGCAAGCAAATGCTAACGGCATTAATTGACGGGAAGCAGGAACCTTTGCAGATTCGCAGATACCCAGAGCAACGGGCAGCAGGCAAGCAGCAGTACCGGTATTGGACAGAATAGCGGACAGTGCAGTACCTACGCACATCAGGCCGAACATCAGGCTGTTCTCTTCGCGGCCGCAAGCACTAACTACCTTGTTACCAATGAATTGTGCCAGACCGGTGTAGAACATAGCGCCACCAACGACGAACATGCCGGCGAACAGAACTACAGTGGAGTTGGACAGACCGCTAAATACTTGTTTAGTCGGGATCAGACCTAACAGACCGCAGCCAATAGCGCCAGCCATAGCAGTAACTGCAAGCGGAATAAGTTCAGTTACAAAGAATAATGCAACTACTGCCAAAAGGATTAAACACTTTACAGCTTTGGACATATAAAACATCCTCCTTATAAAATTTTCAACAGCATAAATTAGAAGGAGGAACTGCTTTTCTTCCCCTCATATTTCTCTTCTTCCCCAGCATACGCTTAAGAAATATAGGAGGAAAATCCGCAGTTCCCACGACTAAAGCTGTTAGTTTTATTATAACTAACGTTATTAGTTTTGTCAACACCTGTTAGTTGATTTATTTGTTTATTTCCTTGTTTTTCTCCATTTTATAGCGAATCTAAGTTATTTAACCACTTTCACAACTTACAATATCTCTCATTATGTTAATATTATTACATTTACCCCCTTCATCATTATATCATCGTCTAGAATAATACTATTAGTTTAGAATCTTTTTTCTTGACTATTAGCATTAGTCTGCATTAAGATAATACAAAGAAAGTTAGCGAGGTATGCATATGGCACGCAAAGGATTAACACAGGAAAAAATTATTGATGAGGCTATTTATCTTATCAAGGAAAGAGGCTATAAGGAATTCTCCATGCGCACGCTCGCCGAGCACCTGGACGTCAAGCCCGCCTCCATGTATAATCACTTCAAAAGCTTAGAGGATGTCGTGATTGCCGTTGGTCTGAAGATTTACGAACGCTTTAACGCTGTGCAGGAGGAAGCAATCAACAACGCGCGCACTCGTAAAGAAGCCGTAATGGCACTCGCGCTCGCCTATCGTCAATTCGCTTTCGAGAATCCCGAGCTGTATAAGGTTATCCGCGTGCTGCCGAAGCTAGGCGGCGAGCAGCTGACGGAAATTGTCCAGGAGTGGATCAAGCCCATGAAGCAGGTCATGAGCCTCTACCATATTGATAACGAAAAGCAGATGCACTGGCAGCGCATTTACCGTGCCACGATTACCGGCTTCTTGAGCAACGAGATCAGCGGCCAATTCGTCTGGAATCCCGTGAGTCCGGAGGAAAGCTACCGCCTCGCCATTATGAATATCATCGCCGCCCTCGAAAGCATGGAGCGCGAGGAAAAGACCCGCGCTGCCTTTTTAAACAGCGTGCTGGACGAGAAGGAATAGCCGCTGTTATCCCTGGAAGTCAACACTATTAAACGCTACACAATATTATAGTCCAAGCTACTTGCAGGCTTTATCAAATCACGATTAGACAAATCTAGATTAGATAAATGCTTGCAAGTTTTTCTTTTCCAATGTATAATATATCTAATCACGATTAGACAAATCTAGATTAGATATATTATACATACTACTGAGCCAGACTCAGAGAAAGGAAGCATTATGTTTATCGGACGTACTAATGAGCTAAGCTTTTTAGAAAGCAAATATGCAACAGCTGCTGGAGAATTGATTGTACTTTACGGACGTAGGCGTGTCGGTAAAACAGAAACATTACGTAAATTCTGTGAAAACAGAGCCAATATCTTCTTCACCTGTATGGAAATTACTAATGAACAGCTCCTGCACAGCTTTAGCAAGCGCATTCTCAACGAAATGCCACAAGCTGCGAAATACATCAAAAGCTTCACAGATTGGGAGCAAGCCTTCACAGCGTTAGGAGATTTAGCTAACGAGCAGAAAACTGTCATTGTTATTGATGAATTTCCCTATATGGCCAGAAGCAACAAAGCCATTCCCTCCATTATCCAAAAGGTTTGGGATGAATCATTGCACAATAAAAATATTATGCTCATCCTCTGCGGCAGCTCCATGTCATTTATGGAAAAGGAGGTTTTAGCTGAAAAAAATCCTCTCTACGGACGAGCAACCGGTATTCTGAAAATGCAGGAAATGAGCTTTTGCGAGTCTGTGCAATTTTTTCCCAATTATAGCATGCTCGACAAAATCACTGCCTACGCCATTCTCGGAGGTATTCCCCATTATCTGAAGCAATTCGACGATCAGCTCCCCTTAGCTACTAATATTAAAAATAATATCCTCACCAAAGGCAGTATCCTTTATAGCGAAGTAGAGTTTCTGCTCCGTCAAGAGCTACGTGAGACTAATATTTATAACGCCATTATTGAAGCTATTGCGCTCGGCAACACTAAGCTTAATGATATTTACCAAAAAACGCAGCTTGAGCGCAGCAAAATCAGTGTGTATCTCAAAAATCTCATCGATTTAGGCATTGTGGAACGCGAATTTCCTGTTGCAGCTAGTATCAAGGAGCGAGCTAATTCTCAACGTGGTCTTTATAAATTAGTTGATAATTATTTTCGCTTTTGGTATGCCTTCGTCTTTCCTAATATTTCTGAGCTTGAAGCTGGCGAAGTAAATGCCGTTTTCAATTTTCTTATTGTCCCCGAGCTTGACCGCTATACCTCGTATGTTTTCGAGAATATCTGTCAGCAATATCTTCGAGTTCTAAATAGAAAAAGCAAGCTCCCCTTCTATGCTACTAGTATGGGCCGTTGGTGGGATAAAACTACAGAAATCGCTATTCTAGCGACCGATAAAGAGCAAAAGAATTATGTACTTGCAGAATGTAAATATCGTAATTCTCTTGTCGACGTGAAGGATCTCAAGCATCTTGAGTCAAAAAGTAAAGGAGCGGACGTAAACAATTACTATTATTTCTTTAGCAAAGCAGGGTTTACGCAGGAAGCTAGCGCTTATGCAGCCGAGCACAATATAACCTTAGTATTAGCTGATGAGCTCTTCAGCTCGAATTAGCTCTAACCCCCCTTCATCGATTGCAAAAGTTTTTGGATTGCATTCCCAAAACTTTTAAAATTAAGGCACTTTTGGGATTCTATTCCTAAAACTTAGCTAAATTACCTACTTTTAGGAATGTATTCCCAAAACTTTTCTAAACATCCTTCAAAGGGCGAACACAAAACGAACACACTAAAAAAAGCTGAGCAACTTAACTATTTCATCAATAATAGTTGAGCTACTCAGCTTTTTTGTATTCTTTAAAGAAACTACTAGAGACTTCTATAGTACCCCTGCACCTTTTCCAGCAGGTAGTCGGCACCCTTTTCCCCCATGAAGGGCAAATGCGTTGCTACCACACCCTCGAAAAAGGGCGCACTAATCGTCACCTTCGTATTATCCGCAGGTGCTTGGCTTAAAGCCACATCGTCAACGAAAACTAGCGCCTTATGCGTATTTTTGACGATTTCCAGCCACTCCTTTTCCTCAACCTCCTCGCTCAACTCCAGAATGCGCTGCGCCGAGCATTAGTTTTTTTGTACTATCGCTCTTCGGGTCGCAGCCCACCTGCATTACCTTATAGCCTGCTAGCGCTGCAGATAAATTGGAGTTTATCTTTATGTTTATCTAATTCTCATCCTTCTTCTTTGTCACCAAAGAAGAAGCAAGAAAGTGCGCGCTTTTAGAAAGCGCGGGAAACGTCGCTTTTTTGCTCGCCCAAAAAAGCTTCGCAAAAAAG
>JAXEPX010000086.1:0-27318 GCA_034117325.1 Phascolarctobacterium sp.
TACGTCGAGGAGGCTTTGTGAAGCAGATGATGGCTTATCACGCGTTTAGGATGGTATTTTTATGGAAATAGAATTAAGAAACATCCACAAAGCCTTTGGTCAGAATAAGGTTTTGCGTGGTGTTAACCTAAAACTACATAGTGGCGAAGTCCACGCCCTGATGGGCGAAAATGGCGCCGGCAAGTCCACGCTGATGAATATTCTCACAGGTATTCATAAGCAGGATAAGGGCGAAATTTATGTGGACGGCAAGCTCGTCAGCTTTAAGAATCCGCTCGAGGCGGAGGCTGCAGGCATTGCTTTTATCCACCAGGAGCTGAATATCTGGCCGAACCTGACGATTCTCGAGAACCTCTTTATGATGCACAGCGTGGCCAATTCCTGGGGCGTGCTGGATTTCAAAAAAATGCGCGAGATTGCCGAGGCTAAGTGCAAAGAGATTTCTATCGACCTGCCGCTCGATGCTGAGGCAGGCGAGTGCAGCGTGGGCCAGCAGCAGATGACGGAGATTGTGCGCAATCTGCTCGTCGATGCGAAGGTTGTCATCATGGACGAGCCCACGGCAGCGCTGACGGAGCGTGAGACGGATAAATTATTCGAGGTAATGCGTTCCTTAAAGCAGCGTGGTGTGGCAATTGTTTATATCTCCCACCGCATGGAGGAGGTCTTCAGCCAATGTGACACTATTACCGTTATGCGTGATGGTGTGTCCGTGGACACGAAGCCCGTTGTGGAGTACGGCAAGGAGCGCATTGTGCGCGATATGGTTGGCCGATCCATTACGGAGTTCTACCCGCCCCGCGGCAATGAGCCGGGTGAGGTTATTCTTGAGGTGAAGAATTTCCATCAGCCGGGTCTTTTCGAGGACATTAACTTTAACCTGCGCAAGGGTGAAATTCTGGGCGTAGCTGGCTTGATGGGCGCTGGTCGTACGGAAATTATGCGTGCGATTTTTGGCGTTGATGGCTGCAAGAGTGGCGAAATCGTGCTCAAGGGTCAGCCCCTCGTGATTAAAAAGCCCGAGGATGCGATTAAAGCGGGCATTGGTTTTGTTACTGAGAACCGCAAGAACGAGGGCTTGATTCTCGAGTTCTCCATTATGCGCAATATTGCGTTGCCCAGTGTGGATAGCTTCGCTAAAAAGAGCGTCATTAATTTCAAGAATCTGACAGATTTTGCGAACCGCATGGCGACGAAGCTGGGTGTCAAGGCGCAGGATTTGGACCTCGAAGTAGGCGCACTTTCCGGTGGTAACCAGCAAAAGGTTGTTATTGCTAAATGGGTGGGCATGAAGCCTGATATCATCATTATGGATGAACCTACCCGTGGTATAGACGTAGGCGCAAAGCGCGACATTTATGAGCTGATGAATGAGCTGACTGCGAGCGGCGTGTCGATTATTATGGTTTCCAGCGAGTTGCCCGAGGTACTGGGCATGAGCGACCGTATCATGGTTATCCATGAGGGTCATATCGCTGGCGAGCTGCTGCACGACGAGGCAGATCAGGAAAAAATCATGTCCTTGGCAACGGGAGGTCAATAAGTAAGATGAATATGAAAGCTATGTTAAAAAAATCCGGCTCTGTCATCGGCCTGGTGGTGCTCTTTGCAGTTATCTCCTGCCTGAACAGTAGCTTTATCGATCCCAGTAACCTGAAGAACCTGCTGCGCCAGGTTTCTATTAATGCGCTGATTTCCTTCGGTATGACCTTCGTCATTCTGACGGGCGGCATTGACCTGTCCGTAGGCAGCATTCTGGCGCTGTCCAGCGTGCTCATGGGCAGCTTTATTAAGGGCGGTATGGACCCGATTCTGGGCATCCTTTTGGCATGTCTGATTGGCGCTGTGCTGGGCTCTATTAATGGTATCATCATTACCAAGGGTAAGGTTGCGCCCTTTATCGCAACTTTGGCTACGATGACCATTTTCCGCGGTCTGACTCTGGTTTATACCAATGGTAACCCCATCAGCAGCTTGACCGAGAGCGATGCCTTCCATAATTTTGGCCAAGGCTATTTCTGCGGTCTGCCCGTACCGGCGATTATGATGCTTTTGATGTTCGCTGTGCTGTATTTTATCCTGCACAAGACGACGCTGGGGCGTAAGACCTATGCTGTCGGCGGCAATGAGAAGGTATCCTTCATTGCAGGTATCAAAATTGACCGCATTAAAATTTTTGCTTACACCGTAACCGGTTTTCTGTGCGGTATGGCAGGCGCCATCCTCACCAGCCGTCTGAACAGTGCGCAGCCCACTGCGGGCACCGGCTATGAGCTGGATGCTATCGCTGCGGTAGTACTGGGCGGCACCAGCCTGAGCGGCGGTAAAGGTCGCATTGTGGGCACCATCATCGGTGCGCTGATTATCGGCACGCTGAATAATGGCCTTAATATTTTGAATGTTTCCAGCTTCTATCAACAAGTTGTCAAAGGTATTGTAATTTTGCTGGCAGTCCTGATGGACCGCAAAAAATCTTAATTTTATTCCAAAATCTTAGGAGGAATTTTCACAATGAAAAAAATCTTATTAGTACTGACCATGATCGTAGCTATGGCTATGATGATCGTTGGCTGCAGCGGCGGCGACAAGAAGGAAGCTGCTAAGGACAGCGGCAAAAAAATCACTGTAGGCTTCTCTGTATCCACCCAGAACAACCCCTTCTTCGTGGACCTGGCTAAAGGCGTACAGGCTAAGGCTAAGGATCTGGGCGTAGCTGTTAAAATTGTTGACGCTCAAAACGACCCTGCAAAGCAAGCTAACGATATTGCTGACCTGCTGCAATCTAATATCAGCGTTCTCTTAGTTAACCCCGTTGACTCTGCTGCAATTTCCACCTCTGTTAAAGCTGCTAACAAGGCTAACATCCCTGTAGTTTGCCTGGACCGCAGCGCTGACCAAGGCACTGTTGCTTCCCTGGTTGCTTCTGATAACGTAAAGGGCGGCGAAATGGCTGCTGAATACATTATCAAAAAGCTGGGCGAAAAGGTTAAAGTAGCTGAGCTGGAAGGTATCCCGGGTGCATCCGCTACTCGTGAACGTGGCCAAGGCTTCCACAAGCTGGCTGACGCTAAGCTGACTGTTGTTGCTAAACAATCCGCTGATTTCGACCGCTCCAAAGGTCTGACCGTAGCTGAAAACATGCTGCAAGCTAACCCGGACGTAAAGGCTATTTTCGCTCATAACGACGAAATGGCTCTGGGCGCTATTGAAGCTGCTAAATCCGCTAATAAGAAAATTTTCATCGTTGGCTTTGATGGTACTGCTGATGGCGTAAAGGCTGTTGAGAGCGGTGCTATGAGCGCTACCATTGCTCAACAACCCGACGTTATGGGTCAACAAGGTCTGGAAGTAGCTGTAAAGGCTGCTAAAGGCGAAAAGGTTGAGGCTAAGGTATCTGCTCCTCTGAAGCTCGTAGAAAAGAAATAATTAACAACAAAATATTACTCACTTCCTGACAACTTGTGAGAAATGAAAAGCCCGCAGCTTAGTATGATGCTAAGCTGCGGGCTTTGTTTTGCCAATGAAAAAGCCTTGGTACATGAAGTGCTACCGAGGCGGAGTTTAATAGGAAGAGGTAATAGGGTTGACTTATTTACTCTTGAAAACAAAAAAACCTGCTCCGAAGAGCAGGTCAGTCTTGTAAAAATTAAGCCATAGCGTTAACTTTTTTTGCAAGTCTGGATTTTTTGCGAGCTGCAGCATTCTTGTGGATAATGCCTTTGCGAGCTGCTTTATCGAGCAAACCGGAAGCAACAGCCAGAGTAGCTTGAGCGTCTTCTTTAGCTGCGGTTTCAGACAGAGCAACTACTTTACGAGAAGCATTACGGAGAGCTGCTTTAACCGGAGCGTTCTTAGCGCGACGTTCTGCGTCGGTCTTTACACTGCGGATGGAAGATTTAATGTTCGGCAACGAATTTCACCTCCTGAGATTTCTTGTACTGCAATATTCTAACATATATTGAGGATTAGTGCAAGGGTTTTAGAAAAATATTTGTAAAGTATTTTTGCTTGATGTGCTATTCTACGCATTTTCCTTGAATTATGTTTGCAGGCTTGACTAGGAGATGATATAATGATAAGTACTGATAAAATGCCCATAATAGGCTTAATGCGCTTGCAGCTGTGAGTGCAGTCATTAGAAAATTTTTCTCAAAGGAGCTTAGAACATACTATGATTGGAAAAAATATCCGCAACTTTTCTATTATTGCCCATATAGATCATGGCAAGTCTACGCTGGCTGACAGATTGATAGAATATACTGGTACGCTTTCGAAACGTGAGATGGAGGAACAGATTCTGGATTCCATGGATTTGGAGCGTGAGCGTGGCATTACTATTAAGGCGCAGGCTGTGCGTAGTATTTACAAGGCGCGCAATGGCGAGGAGTATATGCTGAATTTTATCGATACCCCCGGTCACGTGGACTTTACCTATGAAGTGTCCCGTGCGCTGGCTGCATGCGAGGGAGCGCTGCTTGTTATCGACGCTACTCAGGGTATTGAGGCACAGACCTTGGCTAATGTTTATTTGGCTCTGGATAATGATCTGGAGATTATCCCGGTTATTAATAAGATTGATCTGCCCAGCGCAGACCCGGAGCATGTGAAGAAGGAAATCGAGGACGTTATCGGCATTGATGCGAGTGATGCCGTGCTGTGTAGTGCGAAGACTGGTCTTGGTATCGAGGAGGTACTGGAGGCGATTGTGGAGCGCATTCCTGCGCCGACGGGTAATAGCGAGGCACCGCTGAAGGCACTTGTATTTGACTCTAAATTTGACGCTTATAAGGGCGTGGTGCTGTATATCCGCGTGATGGAGGGTCGCATTCGTAAGGGCATGAAGATTCGCATGATGGCAACAGGTGCGGAGTTTGATGTGACCGAGGTTGGCTACTTTAAGCCGGGGATTGTGAATGTGGACGAGCTGGAGGAGGGCCAGGTAGGCTTCTTCGCAGCGAGCATTAAGAATGTGCGTGATGCGCGCGTAGGCGATACGGTGACGGATGCGAATAATCCGGCGGAGCGTGCGTTGCCAGGCTATCGCAAGGCGACGCCGATGGTGTACTGCGGTCTGTATCCCGTGGAAAATTCCGATTATGATAATTTGCGTGATGCGCTGGAGAAGCTGCAGCTGAATGATGCTTCTCTGGTGTTTGAGCCGGAGACGTCCACTGCTTTGGGCTTTGGCTTCCGCTGCGGTTTCCTGGGCCTGCTGCATATGGATGTTATTAAGGAGCGCTTGGAGCGCGAGTATAATCTGGCTTTGATTACGACGGCGCCGAACGTTATTTATGAGGTATTTCGCACGAATGGCGAGGTGGAGATGGTGGATAACCCGTCCCTGTTCCCCGACCCGACTGTGATTGATCATGTGGAGGAGCCGTATGTGAATGCGACGATTATTGTGCCGAAGGATTATGTGGGCGCAGTAATGGAGCTGAGTCAGGAGAAGCGCGGTGAGTATGATAATATGACGTATCTTGATGATACGCGTGTAATGCTGCATTATGCGCTGCCCTTGAGTGAGATTATTTTCGATTATTTTGATCGTTTGAAGTCCGCTACGCGTGGCTATGCTTCGCTGGATTATGAGCTGAGCGGGTATCGTTATTCTAATCTTGTGAAGGTGGATATTCTTTTGAATGGTGATCCTGTGGATGCTTTAAGTGCGATTGTGCATAAGGAGAATGCGCAGGTGCGCGGTCGTCAGCTGGTAGAGAAGCTGCGTAGTATTATTCCGCGCCAGATGTTTGAGATTCCGGTTCAGGCTGCAATTGGCAATAAGGTTATTGCGCGTGAGAATGTGCGTGCGATGCGTAAGGACGTGTTGGCGAAGTGCTATGGCGGCGATATTAGCCGTAAGCGTAAGCTGCTGGAGAAGCAGAAGGAGGGCAAGAAGCGCATGAAGCAGGTGGGTAGTGTTGAGCTGCCACAAGAGGCGTTCATGGCTATCTTGAAGATGGATTGATTTTAGTTAGGTTTGGCAATTCGTAAATATTAATATTATTTCGCTCAGCTGGAATTTCTTAACGCACATTTCATGGGGAACAATAGGGAAGCTTCGGGGTACACTCTTGTTCGAGGTAGACGTTAGGTTTTCGAACCACTCGCTTCCATTGTTCCAACCATTCATGTGCTAAAATTCCAATTCGCTTCGTAATATTAATATTTACTCGATTTAGTTACAGTAATAATGTAATTCGTAAATATTAATATTATTTCGCTCAACGGTGGAATTCGCTTCATAATATTAATATTTACTTACTTACTTCATTTTTACTTAATGTAATAACCTTAAGATTGTGTTTGGATTGAAGGTGAGTTACTAAATGATAGTTCAATTACAGGGCTTGGTTTCCACTATTGGGGTGCTGGATATTATCGATATCGGTGTGGTGGCGTATTTTTTGTATCGTCTTTTTTTGATGTTGAAGAATACGCGCGCGGCGACGTTGGTGAAGGGCCTTTTGGTGCTGGTGCTCTTTATGATTATTTGCCGCTGGCTGAATTTGCATGTTATTAGCTGGCTGCTGGAGAAGAGTATGACGGTGATTATGGTTGCTTTGCCAGTTGTTTTCCAGCCGGAGCTGCGACGTGCATTGGAGCAGATTGGTCGCGGCAAGCTATTTCATAAGAGCAGCGAGATGGATGAGCAGGAGCTGGATGCGATGCTTGATTCTGTAGCGCATGCGACGAAGGTGATGAGCAAGTCGAAGGTGGGCGCGCTGATGGTTTTTGAGCGTGCTACGGGTCTGGTGGAGCGCATTGAGACGGGTGTGCCGATTGATGGTCTGGTGTCGAGTGGCTTGATTCAGAATATTTTCGTGAAGGATACGCCTTTGCATGATGGTGCGGTGGTTATTCGCGGTAACCGTGTGGTTGCTGCTTGCTGCCTTTTGCCTCTTACGGAGAATCGTAATTTGAGCCAGGAGCTTGGTACACGTCACCGCGCTGCGATTGGCATGTCGGAGCAGTCGGATGCGATGGTGCTGGTGGTTAGTGAGGAGACGGGTACGATTTCTATTGCCCGTAATGGCGAGTTGATGCGTTATCTGACTGTGGATGATGTAAAGCAAATTTTGCGCAACGCTATTTTTAAACCGCATGCAGCAGCTAAGGATAATTTGCTGGAAAAAATTAAGGGTATGTTGGGCGGTGAGAAGAAATGAAATTTTTCGAGGATTTTATACGCAAGGAAAATTTATTCGCCCGCATTATTTGCCTGCTGATTGCCTGCGGACTCTGGGTGTATGTAATGACGGATCAGAATCCGATTGTAGAGCGCAATGTGGAGGTGCGCCTGCAGCAGCTTAATTTGCCTAATAATATGATGGTTTTCAATGTGCCGGATAAGGTGCTGGTGAAGGTCCGCGGTACGCGCACGAAGATTAGCGAAAATCCGGAGAATAAAATTCAGGCTTCGCTGAATCTGCGCAGTGTTACTGAAGGTCAGCAGACTGTGCCTGTGAAGGTGTCCTTTGTTTCCGGTGATGTGGTAAGTGTGGTGCCAAGCGAGGTGTCTGTGTATGTGGATACGGTGAGCGAGAAGAAGGTGCCTGTTATTACGCGTATTGTGGGTGCTGTTTCCAATGATATGACGATTGGGCATAGTGTGATAACGCCTGCGGAGGTAACGCTGCGTGGCGCAACGCATCGCATTGATCGCGTGAATAAGGTTGTAGCTCCTATTGATGTGACGGATCATCAGGGCAATTTCCAGGCGGAGAGTGAGCTGGTGGCTGTGAGTGACGATGGCTACGATATTCCGAATATGAAGATTATTCCTGAACGCGTTATGGTGCAGGCGACGATGGTGAACCAGATGCTGTCCATGGATATTCCTGTGAAGCTGGTAGTAAGCGGTACTCTGCCCGCAGGGGTGCAGGTAACGAAAACGCAAATTCTGCCTGAGCATGTGCAGATTACAGCTCCTCCTTCCTTCTTGAAAGAGCTGAAGCACTTGAATACAAAGCCCGTGGATGTGAGCAAGCTGACTGGTAGTACGGTAGTAGCTGTGGAGCTGGATTTACCGGAGAAGGTTATCCCGCAAATGCGTACGGTACAGGTGCGCCTGTCCGTGGAAAGGCAAAGTCAATAGATGCTAAAGCTGAAGATTAACAATGTACGCATTAGCCTGCTGCACGAATGCAGTCTGGAGCAGGCGGTATGTAAAAAAATAGGTGTGAGCCCAGCCGCTTTGCAGTCGGTTCGTATTTTGCGCAAGGCTGTGGATGCGCGCAAAAAACAGGAGGTGTGCCTCAATTATCACGTTTTGGCGGAGGTTGACGTCAACGCCAATAGTAAATTGGGCAAGCGCCTTGTAAATGATCGTGATGTTAGTAAATACGAGGCTCCTGCTAAGGAGCCGTTAGAGCTGGGAAATATGCTGTTGTCTGCGCCGCCCGTAGTAATCGGTGCGGGGCCGGCAGGGCTTTTGGCAGCGCTACAGCTAGCGGAGTATGGCTATAAGCCAATTCTGCTGGAGCGGGGCAAGCCTGTGGCTCAGCGTGTGACGGATGTGGCACGCTTTTGGAGTACGGCCGAGTTTGACCCGACGAGTAATGTGCAGTTTGGTGAGGGCGGTGCCGGAACCTTTTCCGATGGTAAGCTGACGACGCGCGTGAATGATCCTGTGATGGCAGAGATTCTACAGCTTTTTGTAGACGCGGGTGCTCCGGAGAATATTCTGTGGGAGCATAAGCCCCATGTGGGAACGGATAAGCTGCGCGCTATGGTGACGGGGCTGTCGAAGCGTATTTGCTCCTTAGGTGGCAGTATTCGCTATGAGGCACGGGTGACAGATTTAGAGATTGACGCTGTGACGCAGAGCGTGCGCGGTGTAGTGCTGGCTAGTGGCGAGCGCATTGCAGCTGGGGCTGTGGTGCTGGCCTGTGGTCACAGTGCGCGCGATACGTATGCGATGCTGGCTGAGCGTGGCGTGGGCATTGTTGCTAAGCCCTTTGCCATAGGCGTGCGCATTGAGCATCCGCAGGAGCTTATTGATAAGGCGCAGTATGGTACTTTCGCTGGGCATCCTTTGCTCGGGGCTGCGGATTATGCGCTGGTTTATCATACGCCGGATAAGACGCGTACGGCTTATTCTTTCTGCATGTGTCCTGGTGGACAGGTGGTGGCTGCGGCCAGCGAGGCTGGCGGCGTGGTCGTGAATGGTATGAGTATGTTTAAGCGTGATAGCGGCATTGCGAATAGCGCTTTAGTTGTGAATGTGAGCGCGGAGGATTTTGGCGCAGGGCCGCTGGCAGGCGTGGAGTTTCAGCGTCGGTATGAGCGCTTGGCTTATAGCTTAGGTGGAGCGAATTATCATGCTCCGGCCCAGAATTTAGCGAGCTTTTTTGCTCGTTCGATGCCGAGCCTGGAGACCTTTGTGGAGGGCTCGTATCGGCCTGGCTTGACGGCATGTGAGCTGGATAGGGTGCTGCCGCATTATGTGACGGATACGCTGCGCTTGGGTATTGAGAGCTTTGGGCGCAAGCTGGCGGGTTATGCGGATGGCGGTGCTTTGCTGACGGGTGTGGAGACGCGTACGTCGGCGCCGGTGCGCATTGAGCGCGATCGTTTAAGCTATGAGAGTGTGACGCATGGGGGGCTGTATCCCTGTGGCGAGGGCGCGGGCTATGCCGGAGGCATTATGAGTGCGGCGCTTGACGGCTATCATGTGGCGAGAGCGATTATGAAGAAGTATGCGCCTGTGAAATGATGATTAAGTTAGTGATTCGTAAATTTCGTGATTCGTAAATTATATATCTCTTCAGTCAACTGAGATTTCTTAACGCTCATTTCGTTGGGAACAATTACGAAGCTTCGGGGTTCAATTTGTTCGCAAAATAATAAACGATATTAAACCACTCGCTTCTATTGTTCCAACAACTTATTCGCTAAAATCTCAATTCCTTTCGAGATATTATAATTTACTCAATTTACTTTAGGATGTTTTTCCGAAAGTAAAGCGTAAGGAAAGGCGCCCCTTTAGGGGAGCTGGCTGCGAGCGTAGCGAGCAGACTGAGGGGTCACGGTGATTGGCTAAGTTCATAATTCGTAAATATAATATTGCTATGCTCAACCGAAATTTTTGACGCACATTTCGTGGGGAACAATTAGGAAGCTTCGGGGTTCAATTTGTTCGCAAAATAATAAACGATATTAAACCACTCGCTTCCATTGTTCCAGCCACTTATGTGCTAAAATTTCGATTCGCTCCGCAATTATTATATTTACTCAATTTACTTTGAATATAAATCTACATAATATAGATTTTAGGGAGGTACATATATCATGGCAAGAATGTTTGGTACTGATGGCGTTCGTGGCGTGGCGAACGTGGAATTAACTCCGGAGCTGGCCTTTAAGCTGGGCTATGCTGCTGCAAAATATTTTAGCAGGGAGGGCAATGCTCCGAAGATTATCATTGGCCGCGATACTCGTCGCAGTGGCCAGATGCTGGAGGCTGCGCTGGCTGCAGGTATTTGCAGTGCGGGCGGTAATGCGCATCTTTTGGGTGTAATGCCTACTCCGGCTGTGTCCTATTTGACGAGTGTGGTGAAGGCTAATGCAGGTGTAGTTATTTCTGCTTCCCACAATCCTTTTGAGGATAATGGTATTAAGTTCTTTTCTCAGACCGGCCATAAGCTGCCCGATACTGTGGAGGATGAGATTGAGGCAATTGTTAAGACGCCGATTGATTATAGCAAGGCTGTAAGCGGTTCCAGCGTGGGCAGCATCATTTATGAGGAGAATTTGGCTGAGCTGTACATTAAACATATTCTGAGCACTGCTTATGCAGATTTGAAGGGCTTGAAGGTGGTTATGGACTGCTCTAATGGTGCGAATAGCCAGATTGCGCCGGTAATTCTGCGCAATTTGGGCGCCGAGGTTGTGACGATTTTCAACGAGCCCAATGGCATTAATATTAATAATGGTTGTGGTTCTACGCATCTGGAGGCACTGCAGAAGAAGGTTGTCGAGGTGGGTGCGCAGGTCGGCATTGCAAATGACGGTGATGCGGACCGCTGCCTGGTTGTTGACGAGAATGGCGATGCTTTAGATGGCGACCAGATCATGCTTATTTGCGCGCTGGAGCTGATGAAGCGCGGCAAGCTGAAGGATAATATGCTGGTGGTAACTGTAATGAGTAATGTGGGCTTGCATCAGGCTATGAAGCAGGCTGGTGGCAAGACCTGCAAGACTGCAGTAGGCGATCGCTATGTGCTTGAGGAAATGATGAAGCATAATTATTCTATTGGCGGTGAGCAATCCGGTCATATTATTTTCTCTGAATATGCTAAGACTGGCGATGGCATTTTGACTGCTGTACAGCTGTTGTGCGCGATGGTGAAGAATAATAAGTCTTTGTCCGAGATGGGCGCTGTGATGACGAAGTTCCCGCAGGTGCTGTTGAATGTGCGTGTGAAGGATAAGAATGGCTGGCAGGAGAAGCCTGCGATTCAGGAGGTTATTAAGAAGTATCAGGATGAGCTGGGTGATAATGGCCAGATTCTGGTGCGTGCGAGTGGCACGGAGCCTTTGATTCGTATTATGGCGGAGGGCCCGAACCAGGAGCGCCTTGAGCAAATCGCGAGTCTGATTGGGGATGTAGTGGTAAAAGAATTAGCGTAATTGGATTGGTAAGGAAAATTCGCAATTAGATATCGTCCGCTCACTTCGATTTGCTGATATTCTAATTGCTCAATTTTCTAACGCTTGCATGCTAAAACAAAAGGCGTTAAGAAGGGCGCCCCTTGCCCCGCGGGGCGGGATTAGCACGACCAGCACGTTCTCACGGCGCTGCGCTTGTGACAACGTGGGTCTTTGCGTCAGGGGAGCTGGCTGCGAGCGTAGCGAGCAGACTGAGGGGTCACGGTGATTGGCTAAGTTCATAATTCGTAAATATAATATTGCTGCGCTCAGCCGAAATTTTTGACGCTATCTTCGGACGGTGCAATAACGAAATTTCGCCAAACTCGCTTCGCTCAGACAGTGGCTCAATTTCTATTGCACCAAGTCCAGCGGTTCGGGGCAAGCCAATCAGCATCGCTCTGCGAGCTCGCTTCTTGGGCCCCTATCGCATGGGTCACATTGTCCAATCAGCATCGTCCTACGGACTCGCTTCTTGGATGTGACTCCATCGCTAGCTAAAATTTCGATTCGCTCCGCAATTATTATATTTACTCAATTTTCTATCCCGTTTCTTCCTTTTCTTGACCATTTCATTATTATAGGGTAAAATATACATAGTCACAATGATGTGCCGCGTGGGGTTGTGCCTGCGCGGCGTATTGTGTTGTTTAGGCGGGTTCTTCCGTGAGGTGGAGCTGCAGCTTGGGCAGTGTTGTGGCTTAGCGCAGGTGCCGCGTCATAATGGTTAAGCTTAGCTATTTTGAGGCGGTAGACGAGGATTGAGGTTGTCGAGTAGTCAGCGGATGCCTCACGGCCAGCTGTAGGCCGCAAGCCGAGTACAAAGCCCCACGGTAACGGGGGAGGAAAAGTCTCGGTGACAGAATAGCAAATAATTTTTTTAGGAGGATACTCTTATGTGTGGTATCGTTGGTTATATTGGTGGTAATCAAGCGGCTCCCTTTTTGCTGGACGGTATGAGCAAATTGGAATACCGTGGTTATGACTCCGCCGGCATCGCTGTTATGGAGCGTGGTGCTATTCGTGTGGATAAATGTGTGGGCCGTTTGGACGCGTTGCGTGAGAAGCTGGCGGGTAATATGCCCATGGGCACTATGGGTATTGGTCATACTCGTTGGGCAACTCATGGCCGTCCGTCCGATCGCAATGCGCATCCGCATATGGATGGTAGCGGCAAATTTGTGGTAGTGCATAATGGCATTATCGAGAATTATCTGTCCCTGAAGGAAGAGCTCATTACGAAGGGACATGTTTTCCTGTCCGAGACTGATAGTGAGGTTGTAGCACATTTACTTGAGGATCAATATGATGGTGACTTCGAGGAGACTGTGAAGAAGGTCTTGAAGCTTATTAAAGGCTCCTACAGCTTGGTGTTTATGTGCGAATATGAGCCTGACAAGATTATTTGCACGAAGAAGGATAACCCGCTGGTTATTGGCTTGGGCGAGGGTGAAAACTTTATCGCTTCCGATATTCCGGCTATTATTAATCATACCCGCCGCACCTTTATTATGAGTGACGGCGAAATTGCTACCGTAACTGCTGATGGTGTATGGGTACAGGATATTAATGGTACTCCTATTAGCAAGAAGGTTTTCGAGGTTAACTGGAATGCTGAGGCTGCTGAAAAGGGCGGCTTTGAGCACTTTATGCTGAAGGAAATCTATGAACAGCCTAAGGCTATGCGCGACACCATGACTGGTCGCCTGAACACTGAGGCTAAGACTATTACCTTCCCCGAGCTGAACTGGACTCCGGAGGAAATGGGTGATATTAACAAGATTTTTATCGTTGCTTGTGGTACTGCTTATCATGCAGGTATCGTTGGCAAATATTATTTAGAGCAGCTGGCACGTGTGCCGGTTGAGGTGGATATTGCGAGCGAATTCCGCTATCGTGACCCGCTGGTTGATGGCAATAGCCTGACTATTGTTATTAGCCAGAGTGGTGAGACCAGTGATACGCTGGCAGCGCTGCGTGAGGCTAAACGCCTGGGCTCCCGTACCCTCGCTGTGACTAACGTTGTAGGCAGCTCCATTGCCCGTGAGGCAGATCAGGTTGTTTACACTTACGCTGGTCCGGAAATTGCAGTTGCTTCTACGAAGGCTTATACTACCCAGCTTCTGGCAATGCTGATGCTGGCAATTTATATTGGCCGTCTGCGTAACTCCTTGAGCGAGGCGAAAGCTGAAACTCTGGTGCAGGGCTTGACCGTTATTCCGGAGCAGATTCACCAGATGCTGGAGAATGTGGACCAAATTAAAGTCTTTGCTCGCGAGTATGGCTCCAGTGAGGATGCGTTCTTCCTGGGTCGTAGCCTAGATTACGCTGTAGCTTTGGAGGGCGCGCTGAAGCTGAAGGAGATTTCCTATATTCATGCTGAGGCTTATGCTGCTGGCGAGCTGAAGCATGGTACTTTGGCG
Source organism: Phascolarctobacterium sp. (assembly GCA_034117325.1). Lineage (GTDB taxonomy): Bacteria > Bacillota > Negativicutes > Acidaminococcales > Acidaminococcaceae > Phascolarctobacterium_A. Next base: position 14,076 of record JAXEPX010000086.1, read on the forward strand.
CTCATCGTTTCCGGTGTGCCCGTTATTGTACTGGCAACCCAGATGGATGTTTATGACAAGACTGTTAGCAACCTGCAGGAGGTTAAAGCGCGTGAAGCAGTGGTTATTGCCATTGGCTTCGAGGGCGATACCTCCCTGAAGAAATATGCTGATCATGTCATTTATGTTCCGCAAACTGATAAATACTTGGCACCGCTGCTGGCAGTGCTGCCGCTGCAGCTCCTGGCTTATTATGCAGCCTTGACTCGTGGCTGTGATGTTGATAAGCCGCGTAACTTAGCTAAGTCCGTAACTGTAGAGTAAGTTGAAATTAACCGCTTTAGTAAAATTACTAAAGCGGTTTTTTGTTGCTCGGGCTAATTTTATGTTATAATATATTCTAGTGAGGTGTAACTATATGCTAGATAATTTTACCTTTGCAGGTCCTTTGGGACCGATAGAGTGCCTGGTGGAGCCTAATCGCGGTACGCGTAAGGCTGTGCTGATTATGGCACATGGTTTTCGCGGCAGTCGCGAGAGTGGCGGGCGCGCGGCGGGGATTGCGTATCAGTGTGCGCAGTTTGCCAGCGTGGTACGCTTTAATTTTACCGGGACACGCATTTTATCGCTGCAGGTAGATGAGCTGCGAGCTGTGATTGCGGCTGTGCGTGAGCGTGAGCCTGGGTGCGACATTTATCTTTTGGGTCGCAGTCTGGGCGGCGCGGCGTCGATTGTGACGGCGGGGCAGGAGCCTGAGCTGGCGCGTTTAGTGCTGTGGGCAACGCCGAATGATTTGCGCGCAACGTTTCGCCATGTGATGACGGAGCCTTATTATGAGCGCCTGGATGCGGGTGAGATGCTGGAGTTCGATGATGAGCGTGGGCATTGCGTGTTGACGCCGGATTTTCTGACGGATTTTGATAAATATGATTTGAGTGCCATTCTTAAGCAGTTGGCGCAGCGCGGTTTGCCGGTGCTGGTGCTGCACTGCGAGGGGGATGACACGGTCCTTGTGGAGCAGGGTAAGCGTAATGCGGAGCTTTTAGGCGCGTGTGGAGAGCTGAGGCTGTGGCCTGGAGGGGACCATTCATTTTCAGAGTATAGTGACGAGGCGGGCGCGGTGATCGCCGAGTGGCTGAGTAAATAAGTTGTGATTCGTAAATATAATGTTGCTGCGCTCAGCCGAAATTTTTGACGCTCATTTCGTTGGGAACAATAAGGAAGCTTCGGGGTACCATTTTGTTCGAGGAGAGCGTTAGGTTTTCCAACCACTCGCTTCCATTGTTCCAACAACTTATTCGCTAAAATTTCGATTCGCTCCGCAATTATTATATTTACTCAATCCAGTATTTATAACAAAAGCTCACTGAGGGGTCACCGTGTTGATTGTAAAAATTGGAGGTATTAATCGTGAAGAAAATATTTTTATTATGTATGTTGCTCATTTGCATGCTGGGCTTGACTGCGTGCGGACAGGAGAAGGAGCAGCCTGTGAAGGCAGAGCCGGCGACGGCAGTTTTCCAAACTAGTATGGGCGATTTTGAAATAAAATTAGCGACGGATTATGCGCCGAAGACGAGCGAGAATTTTATTAAGCTGGCGAAGCAGGGCTATTATGATGGTCTGACCTTTCACCGCGTTATTGATAATTTTATGATTCAGGGCGGCTGCCCGAAGGGCGATGGCACGGGTGGACCTGGTTATAAGATTAAGGATGAGTTTTCTAGTAAGCTGCTGCACGATGGCCCTGGTGTGCTTTCCATGGCGAATGCTGGTCCTAATACTGGTGGTAGCCAGTTCTTCATTACTTTGCGCGAGTGCAGCTGGCTGAACGGTAAGCATGCTGTGTTTGGCAAGGTGACAAAGGGCATGGATGTGGTGTTTAAGATTGGCAAGGTTAAGACGGGACCGATGGATAGACCTGTGGAGCCTGTAGTTATTAAAAAGGTTACTATCGAAAAGAGATAAGACAGCCTATAAGGCATCATCTGCTTCACAAAGGTAAGCAGACTGAGGGGTCACGGAGATTATAGTAAATTCTAGGAGGGAAAACTTGACATCTATAGAAATCACAACATTTGACCAACAGGAAATGGTGGGCATTTGCGGGCGCAATGACGAGTTTTTGCGCATCGTATGTGCGGCGTTCAGCGCGAAGATTGTGGCGCGAGGCAACTGCATTACCGTAAGTGGCGACGAGCAAGAGGTTGCGACGCTGGAGCTGCTTTTTAACGAGCTGCTTTTTCTCTATCGCCAGGGTTTGCCGTTGACTACTCATGATGTGCGTTACAGCATTTTCATGGTGAAGGAGGGCAAGCTCGAGAGCTTGCACCGCATGTACGCCGACACGATCATCGTGAACAATCGTGGTCGCCAGGTGAAGGCGAAGACCCTTGGACAATGGCAGTACGTGGAGACGATTCGCAAAAATTTCATCACGCTGGGCATCGGTCCTGCAGGCACGGGCAAAACGTATCTGGCCGTGGCGCTGGCGGTGGCGGCGCTGAAGAAAAAGGAAGTGGAGCGCATTATCCTGACGCGTCCAGCGGTGGAGGCAGGCGAAAAGCTGGGCTTCCTTCCTGGCGATATGCAGGACAAGGTCGACCCATATCTGCGTCCGCTTTATGATGGCCTTTACGATATGCTGGGCTCGGAGACCTTCCAGAAGTACCTCACGAAGGGTACAATCGAGGTCGCACCGCTGGCTTATATGCGCGGACGCACGCTGAATGACGCGTTTATAATTCTTGACGAGGCACAGAATACGACGCCGGAGCAGATGAAGATGTTCCTGACGCGCTTCGGTTTCGGCAGCAAGATGGTCATCACGGGCGATATTACGCAGATTGACCTGCCCGGGGGCAAGAATAGTGGCTTGAAGGATGCAGCGAAGATTTTAGGGCATGTGAATGGCATTGGCGTGATTAAGTTCAGCGAGCAGGATGTTGTGCGACATGAGATTGTGGGTAGCATTATTAAGGCGTATGAGGCGTTTGAAAAGCAGAGGGGTTAATCATTCGTAAATATAATATTGCTATGCTCAACCGAAATTTTTGACGCTATCTTCGGACGGTGCAATAAGGAAGCTTCGGGGTACCATCTTGTTCGTAGAAAGATTTACGATATTAAACCACTCGCTTCTATTGCACCAAGTCCTCGCTAGCTAAAATTTCGATTCGCTCCGCAATTATTATATTTACTCAATTTAGTAATTCAGTTGACTAAAAGTAAGGATAATATTTAAGAGGTTAATATGATTATCAATTTAGAAAACGATCAAGAGAAAATAGAATTGGCCGAAGCTGTGCTCGCGCGTCTAGAAGAAGGCCTACAGGCCGTAGCGCGCTTAAACGAGCTGGAGGAGGACGCCGAGGTGGATGTGACCATCGTGGATGATGAGGAAATTCATCAGTTGAATCGCGATTACCGCGGCATGGATAAGCCAACGGATGTGCTGAGCTTCGCCCTCGATGAGGATGCGGAGGATAGCGAGGAGCCGGAGCTCATCGGCGGACCGGAGGAGCATCTTTACGGCGATATCATCATTTCTGCGGAGACGGCACTGCGCCAGGCTGAGGAGTATGGCCACGGTCTGGAGCGTGAGATGACGTATCTTGCAGTGCACGGCATGTTCCATCTGCTTGGCTATGACCACATGACGGAGGATGACAAAGCCGAGATGCGTGCCAAGGAGGAGGAAGCGCTGCGTGCGATTAATCTGTCCGAGGAATATTTTGACCATCCTACGGGGGAACATTAAAGTAAAATGGTCCTTTATTGGGCATAGTTTGGCAAGAGCAAGCGTTATTTTAAATCAAAACATTACTAAAGGAGGCAGGAGCATGCTTGATACACATGTAGATAAACTTGCACCGGAGCTGCAGGAGCTGTATGCAGCGGCGGTGGAGGCCAGGAAAAATTCCTATTCGCCTTATTCGCACTTCGCGGTGGGAGCGGCCGTTCGCACTGCTGATGGCAAAATTTATGGTGGCTGCAATGTGGAAAATGCCTCCTATGGCCTTTGTCTTTGCGGCGAGCGCAATGCAATTTTTAGCGCTGTAGCAGCGGGTGAACGTGAGCTCGAGGCTATTTGCGTGGTGGCGGATACGACGGGACCTGTTTCTCCCTGTGGTGCTTGCCGCCAGGTGATGAGCGAGTTCAAGCTTAAAAGGATATTGCTTGCTAATTTAGTTGGCGCGATTAAGCTATGCACGCTTGAAGAGCTGTTGCCGTATGGGTTTGAGTTATAAAAAATATATGAAGTGATGTAAATTAAGCTGGGAGAGAGCCTCCCCTTAAAAGGGGAGGTGCCGAGCTTTAGCGAGGCGGAAGGGTTGAGTAGAGTTTGCGTCAGATTTTACAGATATGAGAGCTTTAATTAACCTCTCAGTCAGCTTCGCTGCATTAAAGAGGCGTGGGGCATATACTCCCTCCGTCTGCTTCGCTACGCTCGCAGCCACCTCCCTCGGGGAGGGAGGACAAATGTTTAGCATTTTTCGAATGAATAGGCGTAATAACATGATAAAAATTTGTAAATATTAATTAGAGGAGATAAATACAAGATATGCAAAAAGAACCGAAGCATTATGCTGGCTTTGTGGCCATGGTGGGGCGCCCGAACGTGGGCAAATCCACGCTGACCAATAGCCTGATTGGCGAAAAAATTGCGATTATGAGCGACCGTCCGCAAACGACGCGTAACCGCATCATGTGCATCATGAACACTGATAATGCGCAAATCATGTTCCTCGATACCCCGGGCATTCACAAGCCTCATCACAAGCTGGGTGAGTACATGGTGCGCACGGCTGAGAGCACACTGCAGGAGGTCGATGTAGTGCTCTTCATCATCGACGTCACCGAAAAGCGTGGCGCTGGCGAGGATTATATCCTCGAGCTCTTGAAAAAGGTGAAGACGCCTGTCATCCTCGTTGCTAATAAAATTGACAAGCTGCAGGATAAGTCCAAGCTTGTCAAAATTCTTGAGGATTATAGCAAATTATACAAATTCGCAGCCATGGTCCCCGTGTCCGCACTGACGGATGGCGAGTTCCCGGGCCTCGTGCAGGAGATTACGAAGCATTTGCCCGAGGGTCCTGCTTACTATCCGGATGACATGATCACGGACCAGCCTGAGCGCGTGATTGCGGCGGAAATGATTCGTGAGAAGGTGCTGCGCCTGACTCGTGACGAGGTGCCCCATGCGATTGCTGTAGAGGTGGACGAGTTCAAGGAGCGCGATGACGAGACGGTTTACATCCGTGCAACGATTTTCGTGGAGCGCGAGTCCCAGAAGGGCATTATTATCGGCGCAAAGGGTAGCCTCTTGAAAAAGATTGGCCAGCAGGCGCGTGCGGATTTGGAGAAGCTGTTGTATTGCAAAGTGTTCCTTGATTTATGGGTTAAGGTTAAACCTGATTGGCGCAATAAGGATAAGGCACTTAAGCAATTTGGTTACGACGCACGATAAGGCATCATCTGCTTCACAACGGCTCCTAGGAGTACTAATCTGTACGCCGTCGTCGCCGTTGCTCGCATCTAATACCTTCTCGTGTGTCGGGAAGAATGCTTTATGTAAAGGTTAGCATATCTATAGAAGGAGTGAATAATCATAGACACAGACCCCGCACTTACTATTTTAGTGCAACTAATTTTAATTTTAGTAATGGTTTTATTGAACGGCTTTTTCGTCGTGGCGGAATATGGCCTTGTTGGCGCGCGCAAGAGTCGTCTAGAGGAGCTCGCTGAGACGGGCGAGGGTAGTGCCAGCCTCGCGCTCAAGGTTTTAGAAAAGCAGGAGACCTATGTCAGCGCAATTCAGCTAGGCATTACGGCCTCCAGCGTTATGCTGGGCATTTTAGGTGGCCGTTTCTTCGCGGAGCTCCTGCATACCTATGCAGGACTTGAGATGCTGCTTTCCTGGGCAGTGAGCATTATTTTCGTCATTCTATTAAATGTGGTCTGGGGTGAGCTTTTGCCTCGCGCCATCGCCGAGAGTGACGAGGAAAAGGCTGCTATGCGCACGGTTTACCCCGTAATCTTTTTCCATTATCTGCTCTATCCGCTGGTGTTGGTTTCCAGCAAGGCAAGCCTAGCGCTGCAGACGCTTTTCCATATCGCTAAGCCCGAGGAGGACCTGGCGCTGAGCGAGGATGAGCTACGCCGCATCGTCAGCGCGAGCGAGCAAGAGGGCGAGATTGACCATATCGAGAGTAGCATGATTGACAATGTTTTCGATTTTGCCGACCGTGTAGCGCGTGAGGTTATGGTGCCGCGTCAGGATATGGTGTGCCTTTTTACGGATGATACGCTGGCGGAAAATTTTGCGACGGTGCGCACGAGTCGCCACACTCGCTATCCTCTCTGCGACGAGGATAAGGACCATGTTATTGGCACGATTCATGTGCGTGATATGCTAGCGATTCGCGATGGTGTGCAGGTGTACGACCTGCGCCGTCTGATGCGTCCCCTCGTCGTGATTCCTGAAGCGATGCCCATTTCCAAGGCTCTCACGCTGATGCAGCAGCGCCATGTGCAGATGGTGCTTGTGGCCGATGAGTACGGTGGTACGGCTGGCCTTATTACCATGGAGGACTTAGTGGAGGAGATCGTGGGCGAGATTCAGGACGAGCACGAGGCGCAGGAACCGGACGATGTGGTGCCATTGCCAGAGGGCGCGTATGAGTTTGACGGCATGGTACTACTTGATGATATTACCGAAATATTGGGAATTGAGTTCGAGGATCCCGAGGAGGACACCATTGGTGGCTATGTTTTCGGTATTTTGGGTCGCAAGCCAGAGGTTGGTGATCCAGTAGTTATTGGTGATTATTGCTTTAAGGTTTTAGAGGTTGAGGGCTTCAGGGTAACGCGTTTAACGGCGGTACCGTTAAAAAAAGCTCAGCCTAAGGATAATTCTGATGAGTGACAATGAACGGGAGCAGCTGGTGGATGAAGCACTGGTGCTCCATGTGAAAAATTATCAAACAGCTGATAAATATGCGATTTGCTTTACGCGTAAGCATGGCAAGCTGCGCTTCATTGCCTATGGGGCGCGCTATGTAAAAAATGTGCAGGGACGCTTGCTGCAGCCCTTTGCCCGTCTGCAGATTGCTGTGCAGCAGGGGCAGAAGGTGGATAAGCTGCGTAGCTGTGAGCTGGTGCAGGTGCCCCAAAGCCTGGATGTAAAGCAGATGGCCTATGCAGCGGTGGCAGCGGAGCTGACTGCTGTTTTTACGGAGGACCGTGCGCCACAGGAGGAGCTGTATGAGCTGCTGTGTAGTACTTTAGCAGCGCTGACGCAGCGCAATCCACGCATTGTGGTCCTCTCCTTTGCTATTAAGCTTTTAGGCTTAACGGGCTTTGCTCCTGAGATGCAGCATTGTGTATGCTGTGGTAGGGAGCTTACTAGCGGCGAGGCCTGGTTTAGCCCGCTGCAGGGAGGCCTAGTTTGCCAGGAGTGCCGTGCGGCCTACGCTGGCGAAGGCTTGGAGAGCTGTGGTGAGGCTACGCGCGAGCTGTGGCAATGGCTGCAGCTTCTAGATTATGAGCATCCAGCGAGCTTTAGGGTGCGCGGCGCCGAGCTGATGGAGCTGGAGCGTTTGCTTTATAAATTTATTTTCTTTCAGACGGATAAGCCTTTGAACAGCCTGAATTTTTTAAGTCAAATGGGGCTGTAAAAATAGGAGATGATTGATGTGACTTATTGCTATGTATGTCCTCATCGCTGTGGTGTGGATAGACCGGAAAATATGGCCGATACTGAGGGAGAGCGTTATTTTGGCAGCTGTGGCTGTGGTATGCTGCCTATTGTGGCGCGTGCCGGACTGCATATGTGGGAGGAGCCTGTGATTAGCGGTACTCGTGGTAGTGGTACTGTTTTTTTCAGTGGCTGCAATCTGCATTGTGTTTTCTGCCAGAATTTTGATATTAGCTGTAAGGGCTTTGGCAAGGAGATTTCTATCGAGCGTTTGCAGGAGATTTATCAGGAGCTGATTGCTAAGGGCGCGCATAATATTAACCTCGTGACGCCGACACATTTCACTGAGGCTGTTTTAAAAAGCTTGGAAAAACCCCTGCCTGTGCCTGTGGTTTATAATACGAGTGGCTTTGAAACTCAGGATACGCTGCGCCGTTTGCAGGGAAAGGTGCAAATATATTTGCCTGATTTAAAATATAGTGATGATATTGCAGCTATTAAATATAGCAATGCACCCTATTATTTCCGCATTGCGACGGACGCGATTAAGGAAATGTATCGTCAGGTAGGCGATTATGAGTTAGATGAGAATGGTCTCTTAAAAAAGGGCGTTGTTATTCGCCATTTGATTATGCCAGGGATGCTGGATAATTCTAAGAAGGTTATTGATTGGGTAGCAAATACTTTTAAGCCCGGTCAGGTGATGTTTAGCCTGATGCATCAATACGTACCCTGCGGACGTGCTGCAGAGTTTCCGGAGATTAACCGCAAGGTTACGGATGAGGAATATGCAGAGCTGGAGGCTTATTTGATGGCTAGCTCCATTGAGGATGGCTTTGTCCAAGAGGGTGAAGCAGCCTGTGAGGACTTCATTCCCTGCTTTGATGGCACGGGTGTATAAATAGTTAGGAGATAGAGCTAAATGCAAGCTTGGAGTCTGGATGAAGCAATAGCATATTACAAGGGACAGGATGCGCCGCAGAATCAAGAGGCATTAGTAGCACTCCTGCGCGAGGTGCAGGAGGAGTTCGGCGGTGTGCTGCCTGTAGGAATAGTGGCGGAGCTGGCGCGTCAGCTGGAGATTAAGGAGAGCTTGCTAGCGGCCATTATTAAGCGTTATCCCTCCTTGCGCACGGATGCAGCACCGAATTTACTGCAGATATGCGGAGGCGGCGTCTGTGGCAGCAAAAAGGCGGCCGCATTGATGCAGTATGTGACGAAAAACTACGCTGTTAGTAACGGTGGTGTCAGTGCCAAAGGTCGCTTTAGCTATAGCATTTGCGGCTGTCTGAAGCAATGTGGTCAGGGGCCGAATGTAAAATGGAATGGCAGGGTCTATAATAATATGGACGTGGAGAAGCTAGAAAAGCTGATATTGTGTAAGACTAGTACATAAGGAACTTTTGAACCGAGGCTTTCAGGTAAACCACAAGCGTGTCCAACGAATCATGCGCCAGCTAGCATTGAACGGGAAACGCCCCAAAGAAAAATATCATTCCTACAGAGGTAAGGGCGGCAAAGTTGCTGACAATATCATCAATCGAAATTTCAGCATATAAAAGCTATTGCGAAAATGGACGACCGATATGCTGCCATTGGGGAAATGCTATTGCTAAGTACATCGACTATTACAACAACAGAAGAATTCAAGTTAAAATAAAATGGATGCCTCCCTCTAAATTTAGGAAAGCATCCATGATGTAAATATATTTATTCAAATTTTAAGCGGTGTTCAGAAAACCGGGTTCAAATCATCTCTGCCGAATCTTTTCTTCTTTTTATAAGCTAATGACTCTTGATTTTATCCACTCTAAAGCAGCGAGTCCTTTTAAAACATTAGGCTTTTTCTTATCCCCAATATTTACAGATACAACCGTAGAATTGTCTAAATTAATTGGATTAATAATTTTAGTACCTTTCAATATAGTTTCTTCAAAATAAGCTTTTGAGAAATCTACATTATCTAACGTAGCATCTGTAAAATCGGTTATCCATAACCCACTATTGTTAAAACTGCATTTAATTAAGACACTATGAGCAAAACTTGTTTCGTTCATATCAGCCCGTGAGAAATCTGATTTTTGTATAATAGATGAATCAAAATTAGCGTAATCTAATACACATTTTGTAAAATTACAGTCTTTGATCTTGGATTTCAAGAATGACGTTGAAAAAAGTTCAGCTGAGTAAAAGTCTTTACTTTCTAAGACAATTTCATTGAATAGGCAACTCGTTAAAAATGTGTGTGAAAAATCAGCAAACTTTTCCGCTAATTCTCTACAATCTACCTCATCAAGCTCTAATCTAGTCCCTTCAAATCCTTCAGATTCTAACCATTGTTGATGTTTTTTCATCTTTTCTATGTTGTTTTCACACATTTTCTTTTCACCTCTCTGGTATACCATATTATCCTATCACTAATTCCCGATTCATTAATTGCTTTTTGAAGTTCAGATATTTGAAATTTTGTAATTCTCCTTGTATCTAAAATAACGTTATGATTGTTGGCTATTTCCTTGTTGATTTTGCGCATCATAACCTTAGCATCAAACGCTCCCTTCCTTATAGAAGTATGACCAGCTGGTCTATTTACAGGACTTTTTACATCCCAAGATATACCTGTTTTAGTATCGATAAAATCTGCGCCATTGTTAGCTTGAGGATCACGAATAACATGTCCTAATTTACCGATTTTCTCTAAATTTAGAACAATAGACCTCTCTTTTCTAGTTTGATATGATACCTTCCCACCATGTGCAGGATCCTTAGCTAAAGCGACATACTCTAAATATGTTCTGCCCCCTGGATAAGTACGCTTTCCTTTATTTGCTATCTCATTAACTGTTTCTTTTAGCTCAAAATTTTCTAATGAAGTTTGCTCTGCTCCAGAAGTACCAGAAGCTAATCCTGATTTATAAACGTTCATAGCGACCGCTTTCTTTTGCTAACTCCATATTTCTTGTTCTAAGTGTATTATCCGGAATTATTACTCTTATGCCAGCTACTAAGGCCGAATTAAACATCTTTAAAATTTTTTTATCATATATAGAGTCACTGTAGACTATAATTGCCTTCAGATTCTTTAATTTTTCAACCGTAAAGTTTGCAGCTTCAATCAATAAATCATGGTCTTTTCCAGAATTCATCTTTCCTTTAGCACTGAACATGACTACAGTTACATCTTCTAGTCCATCTAACATATACTTAAAATCAGAGGAACTAGAGTACTTGATAAGAGGAATTGTTATAGCCTTAGTATTCATAGTTAGCCAAATAGCAACTTCTCTAGCTGTACCAATTCTATGGCCTATTTCATATCTGTGAATATCGTTAGATATTGTCGGATCTGGTGAAGCAAAGTATTTTACACCTTCAAACCTTTCAATATATCTTTGCAATTCTTCTTGATCGTCCCATCTAATCGACTCTGATAAACCATATCGACCATTCCATTCATTGTCGTATTCCATAAATGCAACGCATGTTTTGTCTGTTTTGTGATAAAGACCCCTTTCAGAATACAATGCAATAAAATCAGGATAATCATCAATGTCACAATAGAGTTTAGGGAAGTCTTTCTCCCCAATTGCTATGGTTTTGTTAGTTACACTTAGGTATTGTAAATTTAATAACTTTGGAAGATTTTTCTTTCTCTTCACAACTTATACCTCCATTCAGAGTCTCAAAATGTGAGTAATGCTATTTTCCCTTCAAATAGGCATAAAAATAGCACACCCTTAGTAAAAATCAAGAATATCTCTTGAAATTTTGGCTCGGATGTGGCATAATATAACTGTACTATGGATGTTATGCACATCCGAGCTCTAAGCACTCCAGTGATTGTTGCCGCAATCATTGAAGTGCTTTTTCTTATTTCATTGTTTCTGATTCTTAACGTAATTAAACCTCCTAAAAACTAGGGTTGCAATACTGCGTTTTTCAAGTCAAAAATCATCGCCTTTTCGTCAGGAAGATAATCGCCATCAATTTTATAGACTTTTTTATTAAAGTCACATTTCATCATTTGTGAAAGAGTTTTTAATAGCTCCTTATTATTCCATCTAACAGAACCAGATTTTTGATTCCGATAAAAAGGAACTGAACCATCTTCTTTTTCGACAGAAGCCTGTATGGCAATTCTCATACCTTTTCGATCGATTAGTATCTTGGCATAAGGTGCCATATTTAACTTAGCTACAGCTGCTTTGCTGAATCCTATTCCGTTTTCGGAAATGGATATCGAAGTTGTGCCAATTGTCATGTTATATACTTCGAAACCTTCCAACATTGTTATCACCTCCTTTTTGATTTTTATTATACTACATCGTTCTGTGATTTGAAACTCAATCTCTAATTTTTGTTCTTGTAAATTCTAATTCGTGAATTTTGTGGATGACGCGTATGCCGTACGTTTTCTATTCGTCACTTATGTGTTTTGGTTGTTGATTATGTTGTTTGTTTTCGGCTGATGGTTAAGTTGTTCTCCAATCTTATAGAAAACATATTGCTTTTCGGCGTTTCCCTAAGGCATTTAAAAGCTTTCCTTCGGCGAAAGGGCTGATTATGCATTAGGATCAAGGATGGCAGTACTAACATGCATTTTACCGGAATGAGCTTGAGAAACATGGAATTATTCGATCCATGTCTCGATAAAGAAATTGTTATGACAACTGCATTATGGAAAATTTTTTGGTGGATTGAAGAACAAGATGCTTTGTGGGTTCGAGAAAAATTATCCTTCTTTTGAATCTTTTTCAAATGCTATTGCTGAGTACATCGACTATTACAACAACAGAAGAATTCAAGCTAACAAAAATGGATGCTTCTCTCTAAATTTAGGAAAGCATCCATGATACAAATATAATTTTTCGAATTTTTAGCGGTGTCCAGAAAACCGGGTACATATCACGTAATTACTCCGCTGATTTTTTGTCTTTCATTTCAAGAAGGATTCAATAAATTAGGTTGAATTTATCCTATAAAATGATATAATTATATAAAAGGAGGTAGTTATAATGAAGATTGCTACACAAAATTTAGTATCTATATCTGAAGCAAATCAAAATTTTTCTCGTGTTGCACGCATGGTTGATGAAATGGGATCAGTAGTTGTTTTGAAAAATAATACTCCTAAATATATAATTATAGAATTTAAGGATGTTGAGGATGCGTATGCTTCTGATGAAGATATCTTAAATATTTCAAAGGATCTCATGTTGAAAAATAAGGAAGCTTATGAGGTCTTGGCCAAATGATTAAGTTGACTAAAGTGCTAATTATAATGTTGCATAGTCAGTTGATAGATACTTTTGGTGGGACTGAAGGATTACGTGATGAAGGTTTGTTTGAATCAGCAATAAATGCATCGTTCCAAACGTTTGGTGAGGTAGAAGCATATCCAAGTATTATAGTAAAGGCAACAGGATATAACCCTGCTGCCTTTTTTGTTCTCTAGAATAGAGTTTGCACTAGCCAATTGTCGCCTTCTAAGCGACCTCAAGCGTAAAAAAATGTGGCATAATATGCATGTAAAGAGAAATGCTAGTAATGAGAGATGTTGGTTAA
>JAXEPX010000087.1:0-9616 GCA_034117325.1 Phascolarctobacterium sp.
CCCGCAACCGTCACAGAATGATGGCGGAACTCCTCGCGCTTATGAATATTGGAAATATGTACCTCAATCGCAGGAATATTCACAGCCTTCAGGGCATCGAGGATTGCAACGCTATAGTGAGTAAACGCCGCCGGGTTAATAACAATGCCATCGAAATTGCCATAAGCCTTTTGAATAGCCGTTACGATATCGCCCTCATAATTGCTTTGCAAAAGCTCCACCTCCACGCCCAGGCGTGCAGCCGCAGAGCGAATGTACGCACAAAGACTGTCGTAATCGCGACGACCATAGATAGCCTTCTCACGCGTGCCCAGCATATTAATATTAGGACCGTTTAAAACTAAAATTCTCCGCATAATTTTCACCTTTATTCTGCAATTTTTTTGGCATAGGCTTCTAAAAGAGCCAAGGTTTTGCCAAAATCTCCATTATTAGCGATAATTTTATCCGCATATTTCTGGTAGAGCTCAATGCGTTCCTCGTACAGCTTAAAAATACGCTGCTTATCGTCAGCCAAGAGAGGTCGTGCATCACCTTCGATGGAGCCTAAAATATTCTCTGGTTCACGATCAAGGAAGACAATAACACCATTTTTCTTCATAAGCTGCATATTTTCAGCACGCTTCACTGCACCGCCGCCAGTAGCTATAACTACACCCTCCAGCTCCGCCAAATATGCTAGCGTGCGCGTCTCTGCGGCACGAAATGCGTCCTCGCTCTCCGCAAAGAAATCCTTAATCGTACGCTGCTCGCGCTCTTCAAGGACATCATCCGCATCAAAAAAATTGCGGCCCAGCTTTTTGGCTAGACGCTTGCCGAAGGTGCTCTTGCCTCCGCCCGGCATGCCGATTAAAACTATATTTTTCATCTTGCCACCTCGCCTTAGCCCTGCGCTTCTAGCTCACGCATAATGCGCACGATGAGCTCGCTATCATAGTGCTCACCCTGCCAGATTTCCTGCGCCGCCACGGCCTGCGCTACAAGCATAAAGAGTCCATTCACGGCCTTGTGCCCTGCAGCCTCAGCCTGCGCTAAGAACAGCGTCTTCGCGGGATTATAGATGAGATCCACGCTCGCGCCAAAGGCAGCACTAACGCTTGCAGGTACGGGCGCAGCGTCCACCTTCGGGAACATGCCCACGGGGGTGCAGTTGACAAGCAGGTCGCCCTTTAGCTCGGCTAATTGCGCATAATCGATGAGCTCCAGCTCCGGTGCCATCTCGAAGAAGTGCTGCTCCACTTTGGTAACATCGCGAGTTACTAAATAGAGCTTGCCAACGCCTTTATCCACCAAATATTTCACTACAGCACGCGCAGCACCACCCGTACCAAGCACAGCTGCAACCCTGCCTGCTATGGCGATGCCATTATATTCCAGCATACGCCCGAAGCCGAAGTAGTCCGTATTATAACCAAAGGCACCCTCGGACGTGAATTTAATCGTATTCACAGCGCCAATCGCAGCTGCCTCCGGCGCAATGCTATCAAGATGCGGCATCACGTGTAGCTTATGAGGAATCGTGACATTGGTACCCACATACTCAGCACGCAGCTTTTTCATAAGCTCAGGCAGAGCTGCCAGCTCCGTCTCAAGGATCTCATAGCTACCAGTTTTACCCGTATATTCGAAGAAAAGCTTATGAATAGCAGGGGAAAGGCTGTGCCCTAATTTGCCACCGATAAGTCCAAATTTATTCGTAGCAGTCATAATTTAGTCCTTCTTTTCATAGGCACGATAATTGCCCAAAATCTTCACATAGGTACTCTTTGCCCGCACCTCATCCATGACATCAGCCACAAGCGGATCAGAAAGATTGCCCGTAACATCGATGTAGAAGAAATACTCCCAGGACTTGCCCACCATGGGTCGGGATTCCAGATTCATCAGATTCAGGCCCGTATGATAGAAGCTAGCCAGCATTTTGTAGAGGGACCCCGTCTCGTGCTTCACAGCTACGATTAGGGTAATCTTATTCGCATGAGGAATTACCTCAGGCTTACGCGCGATAATAATAAAGCGAGTGTAATTATTATTATTGCTATTAATCGCAGGTGCGATGACCTTCAGATTGTACAGATCCGCTGCAGCCTTGCCTGCTACTGCGCCGAAGGTAATATCCTGCTTCTCCGCAACCTCCTCCGCACTCTTAGAGGTGCTAAAGAAGGGGACCTGCTCCATATCGGGATAATCACGAAAGAAGTCCTTGCACTGCTTGAAGCCCTGCGGATGGGAATACACTGTTTTAATAGTATTCAGGCTAGCGCCCTCGATACCCAGCAAATTTTGCTCAATTTTAACGCATTGCTCACCTACGATATGGCAATCATATTGGCGCAGGAGATCGTAAACCTCGGTAATGCCACCGGTAGAGCTATTTTCAATCGGTAGCACAGCATAGTCCATGCTACCATCACTAATAGTCGTAATAACCTCTTCAAAGGTATTGTAATGATGACGATTAAATTTGCGGCCGCGGAAATAATCCTCCAGCGCCTGATGCGTAAAGGAGCCCGCAGGGCCAAAGCATGCGACCTCAAAAACCTGGTTGCTAGGCTCAGCAAGAGCTGTTTCCTCTAGCACGCAGGCCTGGTCGATAATGCCGCGCATAATATTTTTTACCGCAATAGAATAATCCTTATTTTCCAAAAGGCTAGCGACCTTTGCGATAACCTTCGCCTCACGATTCTTGTCCTTCACAGGCATGCCCTTCGCCTTTTTATAAGCTGCTACCTGCATGACGAGCTGCAGGCGATTTTCCAGTACCTCGGCCAGCTGTTGATCAGCCTTGTCGATTTCCTTGCGAATGAGTTCTAAATCAAGTTCCTGCATCTTATTTCTCCCACTTCTTTGCTTCGATTAGTAAATCCCAAATTACCCATGCTGTTACTGCCTCAATGACAGGGATAGCACGTTGCACAATACAGGGATCATGACGTCCCACAATCGTCAATGTAGTGTCAGTCTGCTCAGCCAAATCAACAGTTTTCTGCTCTCTGGAGATGGAAGGCGTTGGCTTCATAGCTACACGGAAGATGAGGGGCATACCGTTCGTGATGCCACCCGTGATGCCGCCATTATGATTCGTATAGCAGCACACCTTACCGTCCTCGTAATGCATTTGGTCATTAGCCTCTGCACCCGTCATTGCCGGGAAACCGAAACCATCGCCAAACTCAATCCCCTTCACTGCGGGCACGGAGAAAAGGATTTGGCTCAAGCGGCTTTCCACTGAATCAAAATAGGGAGCGCCGATACCTGCAGGCAAATTCAGAGCCATCAGCTCAATGATGCCGCCCACGCTGTTCAAGCTGCCCTTAGCCTCGATAATGCGCTCTTGCATCGCTTCGCCAATGCTGTCGTTCATCACAGGGAACGCTTTGCTATCAATTGCACACAGCGTCTCAGCGCTCTCGCCCAGCGGGTTGAAGCGCTCTTCGGTGATATTATTAATGCTCAATATATGCGCGCCAATAGTAATGCCATATTGAGCTAACGCTTGCTTTGCTACTGCGCCTGCAAACACAAGAGGAGCGGTGAGGCGTGCGCTAAAATGTCCGCCGCCACGATAATCGTTGAAGCCCTGATAGCGCACATGACCGGCATAATCGCCATGTCCGGGGCGCATTTTATCCTTCAGAATGCTGTAATCCTTAGAGTGCTGGTCACCGTTTTGAATGCGCGCGCACAGCGGAGTACCCGTAGTATAGCCATTGAAAAAGCCGCTCTGAATTTCTACAGCGTCCTTCTCCTTGCGGGCAGTGGTAAGAATGCTCTGTCCGGGAGCACGACGTGCCATTTCACGTGCGATTTCTTCCTCATCCAGCGCCAGTCCCGGCGGCAGTCCGTCGAGCACCACGCCAATCGCCTTGCCGTGCGATTCGCCATATATAGCCATTTTGATATTTAAGCCATAAATTCCGCTCATTTTACTTCCTCCACGTGTCCGCCAACGCTCGCATAATCCTCCCAGAAGGTGGGGTAGGATTTCGCAACGCTCTCAGCGCCGCTTAAAATAATGGGCTCCGCACATTTTTGAGCAGCAATCGCCAGGCTCATGGCAATGCGATGGTCGTTCCACGCATCCACCTCAACGCCGCCCTTAAGACCTTCAGGCTTTCCTTTAACAATCAGGCCCTCGGGCTCCTCGATAATCTCTGCGCCCATTTTATTGAGCTCAGTCGTAATTGCTGCTAGGCGATCGCACTCCTTGATGCGCAAACGCCCTGCGTTAATAATATGCGTCTCGCCCTCACTCACTGCTGCCAGCACAGTTAAAATCGGAATAATATCGGGACAGTTGGAGCCGTCGATAACAGTCGCCTGTGTAGTGCCTGCCTTAACGGTAACGCTGCCAGTCTCTACTGCAAGCTTAGCGCCCATGCGCTGCATGATTTCCACTACAGCCTTATCACCCTGCAAGGAGTCCATAGTCACGCCTGCGCAGGTAATCGCGTCTCCCAATGCACCGCCCACAGTCCAGAAGGCTGCCTGGGACCAGTCGCCCTCGACCTGGCTATCCTGCGCCTGGTAGTGCTGCTTGCCCTTTACAAGGTAACGACGATGCGCATTATTTTCGTTAACAATCTCGATGCCAAATTTTTTCAGGCAGTTAATTGTCATATCCACATAAGCGGAGGATTCCAGCGGCGAGGTAATCTCGATTACGGAGTCACCACTTAAAAGCGGCAGCACGAAAAGCAAACCGCTGACGAATTGGCTGCTCACATCGCCCGGGAGCTTGTAGATGCCAGGGCTAAGCTTGCCATTAACAGTAACGGGCAGCTCGCCATTATTATTAAAATATTGCACAAATTGCTCGTCAAAAATATCATAATAAGCCTGCAGCGGACGGCTGACTAATTTGCCATGGCCAACGAAGGTCAGAGGGCAGTTCAAATTTGCGCCCAAAGGCAGGAAGAAACGCAACGTGGAGCCACTCTCACCGCAGTCCACGCTATCTGCCGCTGCCATGGGATGACCCGTACCGGAGATTTGCAGTGCCTTGCGACCAGGTATCATGCTCGGAATCTCGTCCACAGCCACGTTAATCGCACGCAGACAGCGCATTGTCGCTTCGATATCCTTGGACATGCTGATATTATCGATAATGCTGGTGCCCGCAGCGAGACCTGCACAGATAATTTCCCTATGTCCCATGCTCTTGGAGGAGGGAGAGGTCACCACGCCGCTTAATTTTGTCGGAAAAATTTTCAGTGTTTTCATGTATATAAAACCTACCTAAAGGATTATTTCTTGCCTCAGCACACGCAAAGCATGCTGCAAAGCTACTCAAAGTGCTAATTTTTAACCCAAATACTCAGGAACCTGCTGCCACTCGAGCTTCAGCAAATCGCCTTTGCCAATCTCGCGCAAAATGATGATGGTAATGCTGTTGCCATTTTTCTTTTTATCGCGCGCCATGGTCTCGAGCAGCTCGCTCTTCGCAACGCCCGCAGTCAGTGGCAAATTATACTTTTCGAGTACGCTCTTAATACGCTCCGCACTGCCCGCAGGAGTAATGCCCAGCGCCTCAGTGCGCTGCGTCAGCTGATACATACCGATGGCAACGCCCTCGCCATGAGTAAAGCAGCTATAGCCAAAGTGCTGCTCCACAGCGTGGCCCAGCGTGTGACCAAAGTTTAACAGCATGCGCAGACCCGTATCGAACTCGTCCTCCTCCACGATGCGCGCTTTAATTGCGCAGCAGGTAGCGACGATATCATCAATATTGGCCAAGAGTTCGGCATCATCAGCAAAGCCAGCAATTTTTTCAAAGAGAGCTGCGTCCTTAATGCAGCCATATTTAATCGCTTCTGCAAGGCCATCATGCAAAAAGCGTGTGGACAGAGTCTTGAGCAAATCGGTATCGATAAACACGGCCTTCGGCTGATAGAAGGCTCCGGCCAGATTTTTGCCAGCCTTCAGGTCCACGGCAACCTTGCCGCCCACGGAGCTATCGATTTGCGCAAGTAAAGAAGTCGGCACCTGTACGAAGGCGATGCCACGCATATAGCTCGCTGCTGCGAAGCCGCCCAGGTCACCCACTACACCGCCGCCCAGCGTCAGCAATACGTCGGTACGCGTGAGGCCAGCCTGCGCCAGCTGCTCAAGCACGTCGCTAAGGACGTTAATATTCTTGCTCTGCTCGCCCGCTTCGATAACCACCGTTACGACCGCAAGACCTGCAGCCATCAGACTTTCCTCAAGGCGTGCAGCGTAGAGCGGCGCTACGTTCGTATCGCTGATGATGGCTGCTTTGCGAGCCTTCGGTAGCAGGCTAGCCACCTTTGCGCCAATCTGCGGCAGGAGGCCTGCTTCTATTTCAATATCATAGGCATGAGCTCCTAAATCAACATGGATTTTTTGCATTAATAAAGCTCCTTTCGCCGAGCAGCCGACGTGCGCATAAGCTCCTTCAAGGTCTCGCCATCACCTGCGCGCAACGCAGTGCGCCATAGCTCCAGCTGCTCCATATATTTATCAATTTCGTCCGCAACCTTCTCCTTATTCGCGAGGAAAAGTGCACACCAAAGCTCAGGATTAATATCCGCAACACGCGTACCATCCTTAAAGCTACCAGCAACGAAATATTTCGTCTTCTCGTTATAGGAAGCACTATCCATCAGGGCTACTGCTGTTACATGGGGCAGATTGCTCGTGAAGGCAATGGTTCTATCGTGCTCCTCAGGCGTTACGCGCACCGTGCTTTTACAGCCAAGCGCCCTTGCAAAGGTCTCCAACCACTCGATAGCGGCGGGGGTATTGCCCTCTTCTGGCACGATGATGTAATTGGCATTGTGGAAAATCTCTGCCTCCGCCATGCCAAGACCACTGCTCTGGCGGCCTGCCATCGGATGTCCACTGATGAACTCCATTCCGGGCGTGAGGTGCGCCTGCACGTCGGCAATCATATTATTTTTAATGCCCGCTACGTCCGTAATGAGCACATCGCTTTTAAAATTCGCCACATTGCTCTTAATAAAGCTTGCAATCGCTTCGGGATAAATCGCGCAAATTACAACGTCTGCTTCCTTGAGGCGTGTGTCCGCATTCGTCATGCCGAGGTCAATAATGCCCAGCTCAAGCGCCTGCACCAGCGTCGCTTCACTGCGCTCCACGCCAATAATTTTCTTTGCGCCTAATTTGCGCAGCGCCTTCGCATACGAGCCACCGATGAGACCCAGGCCTACAATTGCAAAGCTTAATTCCTTCCAGTTGGTGCTTCTAAAACCAGCTTCCAAAAAAATCACTCCTACTTCTACATTTCTACCGTACTACTGCATAAATACAAGGCTAGCTCCAGTGCGCGCAGAATCTGTTTGTCACTGGAGCTATAAATAAATTACTAACTATATTATAATTCACGACCCACGATTTGGGCAATACCGCGCAGATCCTGCATCAGCTTATCGAAGCGAGCAGGCTTCAAGGATTGCGCACCGTCGCACAGAGCGCACTCGGGGTTATTGTGAACCTCGATCAAGAGGCCGTCAGCGCCAACAGCGATTGCTGCCTTTGCCAGGGGCTCTACCATCCACCACAGGCCTGCTGCATGGCTCGGGTCCACGATGACAGGTAAATGGCTCAGCTTTTTAGCTGCAGGGATAGCACTCAAATCCAGCGTATTGCGGGTGTAATGCTCAAAGGTGCGGATGCCGCGTTCGCAGAGAATTACATTCTCATTGCCGCCCGCCATGATGTACTCAGCGGACATAATCCATTCTTCAATAGTTGCGGAGAGACCTCTCTTCAACAAAATGGGCTTATTGGTTTTGCCCAATTCCTTCAGCAGCTCAAAGTTCTGCATATTGCGGGCGCCGACCTGGATAATGTCCACATCATCAACGAAACGCTCAATTTTATCAGCGGACATAATCTCGGTGCAAATCGGCAGGCCCGTTGCTTCACGAGCAGCCTTTAAATAATCCAAACCTAATTCCTTCAGGCCTTGGAAGGAGTACGGGGAGGTGCGAGGCTTAAATGCGCCACCACGCATAATCGTTGCGCCGCTAGCCTTCACATCCTGTGCTACCGCAGTAATCTGCTCGATGCTTTCGACGGAGCAGGGACCTGCGATGACCTGAATCTTCTTACCACCGATGGGTACGCCGCACACGTCAATCACGCTATCCTCAGGATGGAAAGCGCGGTTCGCACGCTTGAACGGCTCCTGCACACGCATAACCTTTTCTACGCCCTCATTAACGAGCAAGAGGTTCATATCGAGTGCGCTAGTATCGCCGACAACGCCGAACAGGGACGCGTTCACGCCTTCGCTGGCATGAATCTGGTAACCGCGTTGCTCCAGTTGCGCTTTCAGACGGGCTTTATCCTCGACAGTGGCAGTGGGTTTGAATACAATAATCATAATAAAATCTCTCCTTTAACTATCCTACAATTCTACAATACTACTCTATAGCTTAAAGAGCGAGCAACTAAATTTTCGCTTCTAAACTAACAAAACTACAGATACACTACTTGCATTTCCGCAATTAGTTATCAGCGCTCACTGCAACTTTTTAACGCTCATTTCGTTTGGAACAATAACGAAATCTCGCCAAACTCGCTAACGCTCAAACATGTCTCGATTTCTATTGTTCCATAAACTCATTCGCTAAAAGTTGCAATGTTCGCTTGCTGATAAGCTAATTGCTACAAAGCTTCTAAATTATCAACTTACATCTCGCGACCAACGATGCGAGCAATAGCCTTCAATTCGCCCATCAGTCTTGCGAATCTTTCCGGCTTCAGGGATTGCGCGCCGTCGCACAGTGCGCACTCAGGATTGTTGTGAACTTCAATCAAGAGGCCGTCAGCACCAACAGCAATCGCTGCCTTAGCCAGAGGCTCTACCATCCACCACAGACCTGCTGCATGGCTCGGGTCCACGATAACGGGCAAATGGCTCAGCTTTTTCGCTGCGGGAATGGCACTCAAATCCAGGGTGTTACGAGTATAACGCTCGAAGGTGCGGATACCACGCTCGCAGAGGATAACGTTCTCGTTACCGCCTGCCATGATGTATTCAGCGGACATAATCCACTCTTCGATAGTAGCGGACAAGCCACGTTTCAGCAGGATGGGTTTATTAGTTTTGCCCAGCTCCTTCAAAAGCTCGAAGTTCTGCATATTGCGTGCGCCAACCTGAATCAGGTCTACATCCTCTACGAAGCGCTCAATCTTATCTGCGCTCATGATCTCAGTGCAAATCGGCAGGCCGGTTTCTTCGCGAGCAGCCTTCAGATAATCGAGGCCTAATTCCTTCAGACCTTGGAAGGAGTAGGGGGAGGTACGGGGCTTGAAGGCACCGCCACGCATCAAAGTTGCACCGCCGAGCTTAACGGATTTAGCAGCCTCGGTAACCTGCTCCATGCTTTCAACAGAGCAAGGACCTGCGATAACCTGAATCTTTTTGCCACCAATAGGCACGCCTGCTACATCAATTATGCTATCATCAGGATGGAAAGCGCGGTTAGCACGTTTGAAGGGCTCCTGCACACGCATAACCTTTTCAACTGCATCATCAATGCGCAGCATGTTCATATCCAGCGCGCTGGTATCGCCGATGATACCGAAAATGGTCATGTTCACACCATTGATTTCATTAATCTGGAAG
>JAXEPX010000088.1:0-11863 GCA_034117325.1 Phascolarctobacterium sp.
ACGTTATAACCAGCATTTTAGTTGATTAATATACTATTCTACCGCTATGAACTCCTTTTTGATTGAAGAAACTTTGCAAAGTTTTTCTATTTTGTGTTGCAGGATCTAGTATAATAAAATTATTGGCAGATAACTTATTAGAATTATTTCCTTGATATCCTTTTACTATAACCCAATGTATATTAGAATTGCCAATTATAACTGGTTTATTGTTTGCCAATGCATTATATATCTCTTGCATAACATTATTATTAAATGACTGGTTTTCAGAATAAATAAACCCGTGTTGTTTAATGGAATCCCATATAAGACAATTGTTACTGAAGTTTAACTTATGTTTCATTTGATCTGGATAAACTTCTTGCCCTGTTTGGTAAGAATACTTCATTGCTAAACAAGTAAGCAAGCATCCCACACTACCAATTGTTTTAGTCCCGATTTTTGTGTTTTTCCATTTACTATCAGTTTGCATATAATATGGTACATTCAATTCTAGCCCAGCGTCGGAATTTACAACACTACTAGAATTATTAATGCTAACATTTTCAATAGCACTTTTATCTACCCATCTATCCTTAGTACCACCACGAGTTAGCGGATAACGTACATAATATGCTTTATCGCTTTCATTTAAAACAGTTACTATATCCCCTGCACCAACATACTCCACGCCTTTTCTAATTCTAAGATCGGCATCCCTGTAGGCAGTAGCTTTACGACTCGCTTTACCTTGCCATTGTTGATAGCTGCTAGAATTATTATCAAGTACAGCTTGTATACCTGTAGCTGCACCACTAACCAATGTAGAAGTATTGTTCCTAGAAACAGCTCCTTTATCTACCCAACGCTCTTTATATCCTCCTCTCGAAAGTGGATATTTTACTAGATACGCTTTGGTTGACTCGTTTAACACTGTTACACTGTCACCTTTGTCCGCATATTCAACGCCATTTCTTCTTGTTAAATTGGCATCTGTATATGCAATTGCGCGTTTATTCATTACCCCACTCCACTGTTGGTAGCTACTGGAAGATGTGCTGCTTGAATTATTATTCCCAGAAACAGCTCCTTTATCTACCCAACGCTCTTTATATCCTCCTCTCGAAAGCGGATACCTTACTAAATACGCTTTTGTTGACTCATTTAATATTGTTACACTGTCACCTTTATCCGCATATTCAACGCCATTTCTTCTTGTTAAATTGGCATCTGTATATGCAGTGGCGCGCCTATTCATTACACCACTCCAAGAGTTATAAGCTTCTACTACACAACTCGAAGCTAGTACTGACCCCAAAACAATAGCACCAATGAATTTTTGCCATTTTTTCATTTTCAACCCTCCATATGTTATATTATTTTTAATTTAGGCTCATTAAAAAGTCTAAACATAAAATCATCCACTGTTGCATAGGCAGCCTTTTGAATAGCATTATGCACACTATCCTGCGTCACCTTTACCGCACCAATAGTAATAATATCAGCATTATACAAGGATTTTCCTACTGATGCCCTAATAAAAGTGCTTTTAGATTTACCGTCACCTTTAGCAACCATGACTATATTGCCAGTATCGACATCCATCATTCTAGCGATAATATGTGCTTTAACAGTACATACATTTACGCCACCGCTTATACCACTCAAGACCTCTGTACCTGTATCACTAACACTCACATTGGCGATATTCCCATAGATTATATATTTAGCATTTAAAAGATTACCCAGTTGTTTTGCTGTATCAGGGTCTATCAAACCTACTACCTTTAATCCTCGTGATTGTGCCTTATTTAATACAAGCTCCTTCTCCATTACGTTAAAACAATTTCGATTAACCAGCCTGCTTATAACATAATCACAGGAAGCATGCTCTGCATTGTTTATGTTTATCTCCGCGGTAGTAGCTCCAGGTCTAGTTCCAAAGTCCATCACAGCCACGGAAGCATTTCTGTCCACAACAGCAGCTAAAACAGATTGAGAAACTAAAACCAATGGAATCAACAATAAAAATATTAGTCTTTTCATACATTATGACCTACTTTATAAATAAATTTCCGCTATCTAGATCTCCTATCAAAGCATCTGCTATTATTTGTGCAGTAGAATCCATTGCCTTATAATACATGTCATTATTCAGCTTGTCGCTACCAATTTTTACAAAACCTACGCCAATCTGCTTTTGAATATCAGAGCCGTTAACTCGTTTATACCAAACAACCTCACCAGTTGCAGCTTTAATCAAACGTAAATCAGCTTGGACACCTACGCCTGTTTTCTTCACAGACACATTATTTGCTAACATGCCTATTGGCCCTAGCATATTCGCAGCTCCGCTATTGCCCATGATTGACATAGCAGTATTTGCTGCTTGGGCGATATTGGCAATTTTATTTTCCATCCAGTTACCTGTACCTAAATTGATAATAGTTCCATGTATAAGATACTCTGCTCCATTTGCAGCACCAATACTTGCTATGATTTTGGGAGATACATATTGCCCAACTGTTGCCGTAGCAATAGATTGAGCTTTATTTTCATTAAATCCTTCTCCTTCAAACAGTACATTATAATTACCGTAATTCATAGCCCACCGCGCATTAGCAAACTCCTGTGCACGCTCATCATATAGACATTTTTCTAGATTTTTATCTATAACCTTTGTTTCCTTAAAATTGAATTTACCGCTTGTCAATAATTTTTCTAATACAAGATCTGATAATGTCCCAGTAGATTCTATTCTATCAAAACGAGTATCATCGCTAAACTTCATCAATACACAGGAAGGATTTTCATTAGCATTTGCCATCCCTGTTTGTACGCATCCACAAATTATTAATGCAGATAAAATAGCTGCTATCTTTTTCATGATAAATTTTGCCTCACTTCTTGTTATTTGGTTTCACCTTTACACCTTTTGGTATTTGTAGATAATTTGTATCAGGTACTGGAGAAAACTCGTTGATTTTAATAATAGTTTTATTTCCCTCCATGACGCCTGATGCGTTTGTCCAATATTCTACAGCAGCAATTTTTACAAGATTATATCCATTGAAATAATATCGCACAGCTTCAAAAACACTATCATCGTTAGATTTATAGTCTTCATAATTTAAGCCATTATCTAACCATCCTGAACCAACATATCTAAATGTCGGCATATCTAGGCTTTTATTATCGTTTGGCAACAACGCATTTAAATATCTTGACATACGACTACTACCATATGTATTTCCCTGCATAGCTATACGAATATGATTTATTTCTAACGGTGCAACCCATCCCTTCTTGATACCATATGTATCTATTTTTGTACCGTCATTATATTTAACAAAGGCAAAAACGTTCTCACCCAACTGTAGACGGCATTGCGTAAATCCTCCCGCACTAATTTCCTCATAGCTGTTATTACCATCAGACACAGCTACGCTTTCAGTTTGCTTATTTAGCAAAAACACTGACTGGCTTCTATCCATATCATTTTTTCCATACATTGGGATCTTGTCACGGTTTGTCACTCGCGGTTCAGGTGTAATATCAACATATTTAATCGTATAAGTTTTTTTCATTAATAAATTTCTATAAGTATCTGAATTTCTTGCCTCTGCGTCGCTAGACATTACGCAACATGTGCATATAGCTACTGGCAAAAGAACTTTGAAAATCTTATTAAATTTCATCATCATGCTCCTTTCATTAATATTCTTCTACTAATACGGGCTTATCCAGCAAATCGTTCATATCGCCAATACCTGCCGCATATACCTTACACCCAGCAGGTATTTTTAGTATATTTTCCGGCAATTCTTGTGTAATTTTCTTTATCTCTATGCTTTGAAGCAATTGTTCACTAGCCCCATTCGTATACATAAAGGTTTTTATGTATTTCAGCACACCTTCTTGATAATAAAAATAATAATTCTTCGCATATAAACTCTTGCCAGTATGACTTTTTACATTAGTTACATATTTATCGTAAACATATTCTTTTTCATTGATAGTAGACTTACCACTCTCTACAAATCTTGGTATATCTGCACCTGCAAGTCGTTCGCTAAACATATCATTAGGAGCAAAAATAGCAAGCTCTTCTGGCAAAGCCAGCTTTTGTTTTACTGTTCCCCAACTATCCATCGGATCTAAGTTAGGGTCATTTAACTGATTCCAAATAGCCATGGAAGCTTTTTTCTTACCTTGAAATTGATAAAACTTCCCAGCTTCATAATAAGCAGTAGGAACTTTACTCTCATTCTTCATAAATAAAGAACCCAAGGCCAATAAAGGATTTACCATTGCCAATCCCATAGTAGCAAACATACTTCCTTCGGACTTGTAAACGGTATAGTCCATTCTTCTGTTATCCTGCACTGCTAAAATTTTTTTTGCATAATCCAGTTCATACTCTACATAGTATTTACCTGACTGCAATATATTTCTATATTTAGCAGCCTCTGGTTGTTCTGCAAAAGCGGTTACTGTAAATGTACTTAAAGCCAGCGTTAAAGCAATAATTTTTGTTTTCACTAAAATTCCTCCCATCTCTAATTTAGAAACCAGTTTTTATCTTTAATTTCTTTCCACCATTCAAAACAGTCATAATCCCAGTGTTACCATAGATAGCATCGCGTACAGCTTTGCTAATTGCATTACGAACTTGAATATCAGAAACTTCCACAGTACCTATAGTAACTACATAATCTTCAGATTCTCTTTCATAAGAAATACTTTTATTCGTTGACTGAACTCTGTTTTGATTATTAGCCTTATTAACAGTTTCATCTGTCTCATTTTTATTTTCGAATGAAGTTTGGCTAGATTCACTAATTTCTTCGCCCTCACTGTAGGTTTCTTCAAGCCCTTTTTCAGTTACAACAGTTCTACCTTTCTCAGAGCTCAAATTTTCCTTTACACTTTCAGTATTAGTTTTATCTTTTTCCTTTTCTGTAGATTGTGTTTCTACTTTTTCAATATTTGTATTAGAGCTAATTGTCTCATTTGTTGTCATCAATCCCATTTGATTTACAACTTCATCAGAACTACCATCTACAAGCTCTTTCCCTGTATCTCTGCTGCTACCTGTCGTATTATTTTCGCTAGTGCTAGAACCGGATTTATCTATCTCACTTTCAGTAGAAGTATTTTCGCGTTCTATACTGGTAGTAGACGAATCCACATCTGTAACTGTATTATTTTCCTTAGAAACCTTTGTGTCATTTTTAGTATTATCTTTGTTTATAGTTGACGAACCAGATGTATTATTGCTGGTCTTTCTATTTTGAGTATATTCATCAACAATATCAGTAGTAATAGTATCCGAAATATCTTCTGTTTCAATTTTTCTATTGCGATACTTCTTAAAGCTGAGCTCAGTATGTGTACTTGTAGAACTTCCCTTTCCCAATCCAGCTGCTACAATGCGACCAGTTTCGATATCCACTATTCTTACTGCCACATTAGCAGTAACAACATGCTGCGCATTGTCTATTCCTCCCTTATTACCATGCTGATACCCAAAAACATTTTCTTTAGTGGTCAACCCTGTAACATTACCTATCACCATAAATTCAGCACCAGCAAACTTGCCTACAGCAACTGCTGTACTAGGATCAACCAATCCAGACATATTAACGCTATGCATTTTTGCAATAGTACTAAGCTGTTCATAGTCAACCAAATCAAACCATCCACAATTTGAGAGCTGGAAAATTGCATATTCAGAAGCAGAACTAAAATCATGTTCACGTAAACCCCTGCTTGTTATAGCTTTATTACCAAAATTCATTACAGCTACTCTCGGATAATCCTTAATATTAGCTGCATTTGCAATCTGAGTACTAACACACAAGGCAAGTACTAATAATCCTTTACATAATTTTTTCATCATAATACCTCCCCTTTATATTTATGACATAGATATTTCGACTACATTTGCAGTAGTTCTCTCCAAAAAGAGATTGTGTTTAGTATTTTCTTTTAATAGTCGGTAAATATGCTGTGGTTTAAAATCAGAGTCTACATCTATAATGGCTTTACCGTTTTCATAACTTTTTATAAAAGCAGACTTAATTCCCGATAATTGAGATAATTCTCTTTGTAGCTTTAATACATTATCATATTTCTCAGTTCTAACAACAACTTGATAGCCTTGAGAAACATCTGAAGCTTTCTGAGCAAAAATCTTTCTCAATTTTTCTGCTGCTTGAGTTCCAAGAGCTTTTATAGACTGATTTTCTACACTATTTTGTGTATTTTTGATACTATCAGCTTCAACTCTAAACACACCAATAATTTCCTGCGTATCAGTCTTCATAACCTTAACGTCAAGCTCCGCTGCCGAACGTATCAATCCCGTTTCAACACTTCCGTCGTAATCACCTTCTTTTGTATAACTAGCATAGCTTGGTAATCGTATATCCTTAGTATCTATATCTAATAAACCCAACACCATATAATCAGTCTCAGTATTTTTGTAATTAATTATCCCTTCTTCATTACGTATACTACTTGAATCAACAACATGCTTAAATCCTAAAGAAATTAATTTATCATTCATAAAAGCTTCACATAGTAACGGATACTTTCTTGTTTGATCATTATTTATATTATTGTTATGATATTCCACTACAACTGAAATTCTCGGATCATTAAGCAACATAATCATGTTTAATCTATCCATAAGCTGAGAATCTGGATTTGTATCAACATCTATTTGAGCTGTTAGTCGATACTCACCACCGCTCTTTACTTCGCGCAGTATCTTGATATTCTTAACAAAACCCTGTGACTTTGCATAAATTTCATCTAATGCAATTACAGATTTATCTACCAATGTGCGTGAGTCAATGAAGGTACCGATGACTTTCTCCACAGCGTTGCGCATTGCATCTCGTACTGCGCTATCTCTATCTATTCCCATGCCGTCAACAGTTGTAACTTGGGCCATTGCAGTATTAACTACAAGCAGCATTCCACAAGCAACACCGGTAATTTTTTTTAACATCATAATTCCTCCAAACAATCAAAGCAGCCTATTGGTAGTATTTTAAATATTGCATATTATAATTTCTACAACATAAAACAATTCACATCTTACATTATACAACCTATAAAGGTGTATTTCAAGACAGCATACAACTTTTTATGACTTATTTTTCACAATAAATACCTTATAATTAATGTAGTGTATTTTACGGAGGAAGTTACCATGTATGAGGATTTTGTAGCTAACAGAATTATACAGCTACGTCAGGAAAAAAATGTTTCGGCTCGTGAAATGAGTTTAGCCATAGGCCAAAATGTCAACTATATCAACCGCATCGAGAACAAACTCAATTTGCCTTCACTCCAAGGATTGTTTTATATCTGTGAGTACTTTGATATAACGCCTGAAGAATTTTTTAAAGGAAACGAACCTCCACACACCCCGGTTTTACGGCTGCATGAAGCAACAAGTCTCCTTTCCGCGCTAGATGAAGAACAACTTGATCTTATCATCGCCATCGCTAAAGCCTTAAAAAGCAAAAAATAACCAACCAACGCTAATTTATACCTAAGCGTTAGTTGGTTATTTTATTTTATACCTTTTTATACAACTTTTTCCAACGACTTTTTGGCAAAACCTCAACTTTTCCAAGGGACTTTTTGCCAAATTCTCAACTTTTCATAGGGACTTTTTGTTAAAGCATCAATTTCTCTAAGTAACTCTTTAGCTTTTTAATACAATCAGAATTTCTCTCAAAAATTTTCACTACCAAGCCCTACAGCATCCTGCCAAGCTCTATCAGCCCAATCAGCACCGGCTGATGCAATAGGTAAATCTCAAGGCTCCTTCGTCCCAGCGACGAAAAGGCTGGCACATGGTAGTGCAGCGCTCCCCCTAAGAGCTCGAGCTCATTGAGCAAGGCATATGCGTAATAGCCAAAGAAATACGCCCCCAGCCAGGGCAGCAGCGGGAAATAGTCGCTGGAGCTAAAGCTTGCTGGTGGTAAGCCCAGGGGCACGAGCAGCATGCTTTCGTAAAGCGAAGAAGGTAACTCAACCCCAAAGACACCCTCAAGCCCCCATACACCATCCGCGAGCTCGCGACAGGTGGCAAAAAGAAATAAGCTTACGCACATCCCCCAAACGCAGGGCACCCTTCGCGCCCAGCGCTGACTGAGCCAGAGAATAATATTAGCGAAGCCCATAAAGTTCAAAATACCGAAAAAGATGCTCTCCGAAGGTATAGCGAGCACCGTCACTAGCGTTATCACTAAGCCTAACGCATTCAGCTCTAGGCCGCGGCGCAGGCTGGACTTACTCTGGATATTCCAGATAAAGCCCGCAATCGCAATAAAGACGAAGCAGGTCCCCTCCTGCCAAATTCTGGCATAGAGCTCCTGCGTCCAGCGTGCATCATTGCCGTAGACAGTCAGGATATCGTATAAAAAATGATACAGCACCACGCCCGTAATCGCCACACCGCGCACAGCGTCAATCAAATGATAGCGCTTGCTAGCATGGTTACTTTTCTCAACAATAGTATGCATATAGTATAAACACCTTACACCTTCCCTATTCTATGCCTCTATTATAACAAGTTCAGTCCGTATTATAAAGATGTTTATATTCTAGAGTATAATATTTTTACTTATAGGAACAGTAATGGAAAACAAAAAGCCGAAGCCTTCCCTGTTAAGAGAAAGCCTCGGCTTAAGAGCGCGGCCTTGCCACCGCCTTTAATTTTCAAAATATTACTTACAGCACCATGCCGCAAACTACATACAGGATTACAGAAGCAACTGCAAAGCAAATTGCATAGGGCAGCTGGGTCTTGACGTGATCCATAATGTTGCAACCAGTAGTTGCACAGGACATAATGGTGGTATCGGAAATCGGTGAGGAATGGTCACCAAAAATTGCACCGCCGAACATAGCACCTGCAGTCAGAGGTACGCTTACACCCATCTGCAAAGCCATGGGAATTGCGATTAAGCCCATGATGGCCATAGTACCCATGGAGGTACCGGTTGCAAAGGACAGAATCATAGCCATGATAAATACCAAAGCGGGCAGCAAGCCCGGGCTCAGGTAGTTCATAAAGATGCTGGACAGATAGTGACCAGTATCAAGCTGCTTAACCAAGGGACCCATAGCAAAGGCTAGTGTGAGAACCATAACGATGGACAGCATCGTGGACATGCCCTTGATAAATTCAGAGGTCAGCTTTTCCAGAGTGAAAACCTTCTCTACCAAGCAAACTAAGCAAATAGAGCCAGCAGAGAACATGCAGCCCCATAGCAGAGCCTGCATACCAGCGCCCTTAGTCGGGTTACCCTTACCAGTAATGAAAAGCACTGCCAAGATACCTACGATCATAACCACCATAGGAATGAGCATGTTCCAAGCATTGGGTTTAGCGCCATGTGCCACTTCAACAGTAACATTATTGGCATCATCCACGCTGGAGGCAGGATCATCGAGCTCACCAGTTGCGTCCACACGCTCCTCTGCTTTTTTCATAGCACCAAAATCGATGGGCAAAAAGCAGGACAGCAGCGCAAAAATAACAGCGATCATGCAGTAGAAATTCAGCGGAATGGATTGGAAAAGCACGGTAATCGCTTCATCCTTCGGCACACCACCGGAAGCAAGGTAGCCACTCATAGCGCCAAGCCAACCACTCAAGGGCAGCAGCACGCATACAGGTGTGGAGGTAGAATGCACGAGGAAGGAGGCCTTTTCGTGGGAAACCTTCATGCTATCGTTCAAAGGACGAGCGACAGAGCCAGTAACCATGCAGCTCAAAGAGCCGGAAGTAAACACGATGCAGCCTAAAAGCCAGGTAAAGAATTGGGAAGACTTTTTGGATTTAATAATACCGCGTTTATTAACCATGATATCGATGAAGCCAGCAATACCACCGGAACGCTCAATTAAATACAATACAGCACCAATTAAAAAGATGGACATTAAAACTATAGTATTGGAATTAGAGGCAAATACCTTAACAATGCTATAGAAGGTATTGTTGAGGCCAGCAAAAAGTCCCCAGCCTGCCAGAATCATATTAGCCAGGAAAACACCAACTAATAATGCTACGAAAACGTTCTTAAAGGCCAAGGCCAAAATAATTGTTACAAGTGGCGGTATAACCGACCAAAAACCATATTGCATAAAATAATCCCCCCATTTTATTTTCTAACAGCTCGTCCTAAAGAGGCATTGACAACCTTGCAATCCTTGGCTGCTATTTCGCCTCCAATAAGAACATAATCTATTCCCTCGCCAGGCAAGGTTGGCTCGGAAAAGCTAGCGTTATCCTTAATTTTATCAGGATCAAAAATTACAATATCAGCATCTGCTCCTGCTCTCAGGGTGCCCTTATGGGTCAAGCCCAGCTTTTGCGCAGGCATAGCAGTACACATGAGAATAGCCTCATCAAGTGATAATTTACCCTTACGAACAAATTCGCTAAAAATTCTGGTGAAGGAGCCTGCTGCGCGAGGATGTCCCTGACCATTATTCATGATGCCATCACTGCCCAGCATAACATTCAACGTACGCAAAGCTAGGTCAACATCCTCTTCCTTCATGACATAACACACTGTGAGATGCTCGGGATGCTCACGACGCTCCTCCTCGAAAATCTCCTTCGTGCAGCGCATGCCCTTGTATTTACCCTCGCACATCTCGATGACATCGTAACCGCATTGGTAGCGCTCCATCCAGCCATCATCATAGGTCGTCGCGCCAATCATTGTCGAAAAAGCGTAATAAGGATAGCAATCGCAGGATACATCGACACCGTTCATTTTATATTCAGCAATCAAGCCCAGAAAATCCTTCATTTGGCCGAAGCCTGCCATGGAGCCGATATGTGAATATTGAGCAGGAATGGCTAGCTTTTGCGCAACATCGAGAAATTCTCGGGTAGCAGCGAAAATCCCTTCCGCATCGTCACGCACATGGGCAGCTATCAGCTTATGCTGAGCGACGCAGGGCAGTGCCGTCATAATCATTTCTCTTTCATCAAGGCCGGGCACGTAGCGCATACCATAGGATACGCCAAAGCAGCCTGCCTCCAAGGCCTCTTTAATGAGCTTTTCCATTGCGACGAGCTCTGCCTCACTCGCCTTGCCGTACTTATCCTTATTACCAACGGCTTCGCGAGCATAGCCATGACCAATTAAAAGCGCCACGTTAACAGGAGCGCCATCACGGTCCACAAGATCAAGATATTTTACGGGGTCATATCTGTTGATACCGCATTGACCACCTAGCACAGTGGTTACACCCATACGCAGGGAGCATCTAAAAATGGACTTCGTATCATCATCCTCAATATGACCATCCGCCCCAACATAGTCTTCATGCATATGGATATCGATAAAGCCCGGACAAACAACCTTACCCGTAGCGTCAATAACCATGTCGGCCTCCGGCTCCGCTGTAGTCACCAGCTTGACCTTGCCCTTTTCTAATAGTAGATTGAGCTTCGCTTGAATGGCGTTACTAGGGTCAATAAGTAAGCCATTTTTTATTAAAGTTCGCACTCTTTCAACACCCTTCCACAAATAATTCGCTATAGCATGATATATATTAACACAATACAGATTAAAAAAAGTTTATACCGCATTAATGTAATATGATGGTTTAATTATAATACTTTTTAATGAATTTTCAAGAAACAAAAAATCTTTTCTTAGGCTCAGCAACTAAGTAGTAGTTAAATCTCATTGCAAAACAATCATGACCACCCGTCAAACGGGTGGTTTGACGACGGGCTATAAGCCCTTATTACTAGCCAGCGCCTCAAGACGCTGGCTTTCACTATGTTCAAGCCACATTGCATTTTCTACCTTCGCCGCCCCTGTCAGGGGCGTTT
>JAXEPX010000089.1:0-5881 GCA_034117325.1 Phascolarctobacterium sp.
CTTTTTTTATGTGGCTTTAGCCTGTAGAGAGACAGCGAGTTTCTCGTTAGAGAAACGAGATGGCACTCTACAAAGAACCACCCGCTATGCGGGTGCGCATTGATTGTTATACAAAAATACATCATTCCGATATAGAATAGTAAGTGTTCAAGTCACTATTGCTACGAAAGGAATGATGTATTAATGGCAAACAAAACTAATGAATTATCTCATTCAAAATGGTTGTGCAAGTACCATATTGTCTTTACACCTAAGTATAGACGAAAAATCATTTATAATCAATACCGTGCGGACTTAATTGAAATTTTTAAGAGGTTATGTTCTTATAAGAGCGTAGAAATTATTGAGGGGCATATGATGCCTGATCATGTTCATCTACTAGTAAGCATACCTCCTAAAATTGCTGTATCTACATTTGTAGGATATCTTAAGGGGAAATCTGCACTTCAAATGTTTGATAAACACGCAAATTTAAAGTATAAATTTGGAAATAGACATTTTTGGGCAGAAGGGTACTACGTATCCACGGTAGGTCTAAATGAAGCTACCATTAAGAAATATATACAAGAACAAGAAAAGCACGATATAGCTATGGATAAGTTAAGTGTAAAAGAGTACGAGGACCCTTTTAAGGGTAACTAGTAGTCAAAACGCCCCTGACAGGGGCGGCGAAGGTAGAAAATGCAATGTGGCTTGAACATAGTGAAAGCCAGCGTCTTGAGGCGCTGGCTAGTAATAAGGGCTTATAGCCCGTCGTCAAACCACCCGTTTGACGGGTGGTCATGATTTTAAATTTTTATTTACTCTCTCAACTTCGCTTTATACGCCTCTGCAACCTCGGCAATAACAGCCTTCATGCTAGCGTCAACCTCAGCGTCAGTCAGAGTGCGGTCTGCAGCCTGATATGTCAGGTTGAAGGCCATGGACTTGCAGCCTGCAGCAACCTGCTTGCCAGTGTAGATATCGAAAACGCGCACATTACGCAACAGCTCACCTGCATGCGCACGGATAACGCCCTCAATCTCCTCATTGCTTACCTCAGCAGGAACTACTACCGCAATATCGCGGCTCATAGCAGGATACTTCGGCAGATGCTCGAACTTGGGCACTGCAGTAGCGCTAGCAACGAGCGGCTCGATTTCCATTTCCAGAACGTAGGTAATCTGATCCAGCTCAAAGTTCTCCTGAGCTACAGGATGTACCTCGCCGAAGGAGCCAATAACCTTGCCATTCAGCACGATGTCGCAGCTCTTGCCAGGATGCAGATACGGTGCGCTGGAGCGAACGAGGCTGTACTCGCTAACCTGCATTGCTTCCATCAGGCCCTCAACGATACCCTTCAGGTCGTAGAAGTCCACATTATCCTTGGAATCGCACCAGTTCAACGCTTTGCGACGACCGCTGAGCACTGCTGCCAGCATCGGGCGCTCTACGGGATCCTCGGTCAGGGGCAGACCCTTCGGCAGGAAGATGCGACCTACCTCGAACAGAGCTACGCTATCATTATGGTTGCGCAGGTTGAAGGAAGCAGTCTGCAGTGCGCTCGGAATCATGGTGGTGCGCATTACGCTGAAAGCGTCGGTAATCGGGTTCAAAAGCTCGATGCATTGGCGACGGCTGTCGTCAGCTGCAAGCAGCATTTTATCATAAGCAGTAGCTTTAATGAAGCTATAGGTCATCATTTCGTTAAGGCCTGCGCTGGTCATATAGTCCTGTACAGCGTCCTTCACATCGTCCAGAACGGATTGGTGACCCTGGGTAATGGTCAGCTCGGGCTGATGGCTTTCGATAAAGTCGTAGCCATGCATACGCGCGATTTCCTCGCTGATATCAGCATCGCATTCGATGTCGCGGCGCCAGCTCGGAGCAGTTACAACGAGCTCCTCGCCCTTCTCCTCTACGCCAAAGCCCAGCTTAACCAGAATTACGATAATCTCCTCGCGGCTAATTACGAAGCCAATGCGGCCATTAATTTTCTCCGGAGTGGTAACGATAACTGCGGGTTTAACCTCTTCAGGATAAGCCTCAACGATACCTGCAAAGGTTTCGCAAGCGCCCATGTTTTCCAGAAGATTTGCAGCGCGGTTCAGAGCGTTGTGGGTCAGGATGGTATCCACGCCACGCTCGAAACGGCCGCTCGCCTCACTGCGCAGGCCCAGCGCACGGCTGGTGCGACGGATGCTAGGTCCATGGAAGGAAGCAGCCTCCAGGATAACGTTCTTCGTCTCGCCGGTAACCTCGGTTAAGAGGCCGCCCATTACACCGCCCAGACCAGCAGCTTTCTCCATATCGCCAATGGTGATCATGGAGGGGTTCAGGATGCGCTCCTTGTCGTCAAGGGTGATGAGCTTCTCGCCTTCAGCAGCACGGCGTACGATCAGGGTGCGGCCTGCTACCTTATCGGCATCGTAAGCATGCATCGGTTGGCCCAGCTCCAGCATTACATAGTTAGTAACGTCAACTACATTGCTAATGGGGCGCACACCGCAAGCACGCAGACGACGCTGCATCCATTCGGGGGATTCAGCGATTTTAATATCCTTCAACACGCGGGTAGCAAAGCGAGGGCACAGCTCCGGTGCATCGATTTTAATATTTACATAGTCAGCAGCATTGCCGCCGGCAGCTTCCTTCACGTCTAGAGCGGGCATTTTCAGAGGGCAGCCGGTAATGGCGCTGATTTCGCGTGCCAGGCCAATAATGCTGAAGCAGTCAGCACGGTTGCTGGTGAGGTCGATATCGATAACGGTATCGTTCAGGCCCAGTACTGCCTTCACATCCACGCCAATCGGGGTGTCGGGAGGCAGAATAAAGATGCCATTACGTTGCTCGGGCAGCAGTACCTTAGTGTCAATGCCCAGCTCATCAGCACTGCAGAGCATGCCAAAGGAGTCAAGGCCACGCATTTTCGCCTTCTTCAGCTTCAAGCCTTCGGGGTTACGGCCGCTCGGGGGCAGCACGCTGCCCACTACAGCTACGGGAACGATATCATATTGGTGTACGTTCTGCGCGCCGGTGAGGATTTGCACCGGTTCGCCACCTTGACCATAGTCCATCATGCACACCCACAGGTGATCAGAATTGGGATGACGGGAAATTTCCATAACCTTGCCGGTAACAACGCCCTCCAGGCCCTGTCCCAGCTTCGTTACAGTGTCTACTTCCAAGCCAACGCGGGTAATTTTATCGCACAGCTCTTCGGTAGAGATGTTAATATCTACATATTGCTTTAACCATTCTAAAGATGCTAACATGTTACTTCTCCTCCTTGAACTGTCTTATTTGAATTGATTGATGAAGCGTTGGTCATTTTCGAAGAACAAACGCAGGTCGTCAATACCGTATTTCAGCATCGCAATGCGCTCTACGCCGAGACCAAAGGCAAAGCCAGTCATCTTGTCGGGGTCATAGCCGCTCATGCGCAGTACATTCGGGTGCACAACGCCAGCGCCCAAAATCTCCAGCCAGCCGCTGTCCTTGCAGACATGGCAGCCGCCCTTACCTTGGCAAATCGGGCAGGATACGTCGACCTCTACAGATGGCTCGGTGAACGGGAAATAGGACGGACGCAGACGAACCTTAACGTCGTTGCCAAACATTTGCTTACAGAAGAGCTCCAGCGTACCCTTGAGGTCAGCAAGGCTAATATTTTTGTCTACAACAAGGCCCTCCACCTGATGGAACATCGGGGAGTGGGTTGCGTCGTAGTCGCAGCGATATACAGTACCCGGGCAGATCATACGAATCGGAGTATTGGGCTCCATGCTCTCTAAGGTACGCGCTTGCACGCCGGAGGTCTGGGTACGCAGCAGATAATTTTCGGTGATGTAGAAGGAGTCCTGCATGTCCAGAGCGGGATGATCAGGCGGCAGGTTCAGCGCAGTGAAGTTATGGTATACGTCCTCGATTTCCGGACCGTCGCATACATCAAAGCCCATGCGCATGAAGATTTTCTTAATCTCGCGCAGGGTCAAAGTTACAGGATGCAGGTGGCCCAATTGGGGCTTGCGGCCCGGCAGGGTGATGTCCACCTTTTCATTAGCCAGCTTATCAGCCAATGCTTTTTTCTCTAAAACCTCAGTTTTAGCGTTGATTTCGCCTTCGAGCAGGCTCTTAATTTCGTTGACGATTTGGCCGATTTTCGGGCGCTCTTCAGCGGGCAGTTTGCCCATACCACGCAGAACCTCGGTCATGGGGCCTTTTTTACCCAAATATTTGACACGCAGATTTTTCAGTGCTTCGAGAGAGTCCACAGCAGCCAGCTCAGCCAGTGCCTGCTCCTTCAGGGCCTGCAATTGTTCATTCATTGTAGTCTCCATTTTAGCCTCCTAAATATTTAAATGAGTACATTTTTGTAAATTGAACATATAAAAACGCCCCTGTAAATAATTCACAGGGGCGACTAGAATCGCGGTACCACCCTTATTTGTACTTCATTCACAGCCTTAACGCGGCCCACGCTCGCCCTACTCAGTATAAACCTTCAGGCGGGACACTCCCAAGCGAACTTCAGGTACTGCGCCTGTGCGAAGCTTGCAGCCGGTGACTTCGCTCTCTGATACATTTGCAAGGCCCTACTCCTCTTGTTCCTCGTGCTCTCAGGGGGATATTCAATTTAAAGTTTATTATAGCACATTGCTACCCATCCCGCAAGCATAAACTGTCCAATACAAACTACTGCATATTTTATTTTACGAATACAACTGCACAATTTTCGAGCATAGAAGATTGAGCGTTAGCTAATAGTATTTTGTCACCATCCTCTACAGATACTACTACATTTACAGGATTTACAGAATTTCTGCCACCTCTGACTGCATTAGCCCTAACAACCAACGGGTTAGCACCTGCACGAGTAGTACCTCCAGCTGCCATCTGTAAATCCTCAGAGTACTCAACCATGCCTTGGGAAATGGCCTTGTCTTTATCAATATTTTTTACACCATAAATTGCGCGACCGTTTGTATCAAAAATTACAGGTGAAAAAGTAGGCTCAAGTCCTAGACCACTTGCATCAACAATGACTCCGGTATAAGCCACAGATTTAACCATTTTTACTTCTTCCTTAGTTAAAGTAGTGGTATTTTCATCAACCGTCGGCAATGCTTCAGGAATAACATTTTTAGTAGCTTCTGGCAATACGCTAGCTGCAAGACTCTGAGTAGAACCATATAAAGGCACGCTCATTATTACAAAATAGCTTCCGTCATCATTAACTCCTTCATCAATGATTCGAGCGCCTTTAATCAATCCACTTACAGAAGATCTTACAAAATCACTAGTAACAGTTAAATCTTCTACTGTAGTCTCAGAATCAATTTGAACGCCATTAATGATTTCTAAAAGATTTCTTTGAGCATCAACTCTAGCGGCACGACGAGCTAAAGCAGTTCCGCGAACGCCTGCATTTACAGGAGGCAAGCCAATACCCATTGCAGTCACATCTGCTTCAGCACCCTTAGTCCAATTTACACCGCTCATTTTATTTACCTGTTTAACCTCTACCTGTACAGCTACAGTTGTGTTATTTTCGGCAGCCATCACTGGAGCAACACCTACGCCACTAAAACACATTGCCAAACCCAGCACAGCAGCCAACATTTTCTTGTTCTTCATTTTCGGCATTTCTATCATCCTTTCGTATATCTTTTATTAGATATCATTGAATGTCTTCCAAAATACAACCCCATATGCATATAAATAAAGTAATTTCACTTATATAACATTATTATTACGATGCACGTTATAACCAGCATTTTAGTTGATTAATATACTATTCTACCGCTATGAACTCCTTTTTGATTGAAGAAACTTTGCAAAGTTTTTCTATTTTGTGTTGCAGGATCTAGTATAATAAAATTATTGGCAGATAACTTATTAG
>JAXEPX010000090.1:0-10855 GCA_034117325.1 Phascolarctobacterium sp.
CTCTCAAAAATAAATAATCCGGTGGTGATGGCTAAGGGGATCCACCTGTTCCCATCCCGAACACAGTAGTTAAGCCCTTATACGTCGAAAGTACTTGGCTGGAAGCGGCCTGGGAGGATAGATAGCTGCCGGTTAGAAAAATAAGACCATACCTAAAGGTATGGTCTTATTTTTCTATATGATTGAAAGCTATCTATCCGAGCAGGGAGACCTGGGAAAAGCGACACCCGATTTGTCACGAGCGAAAGCGAAGTGAGAAATCGAGATGGTGGAGCTTTCGCAGAGCATGCGACTGAATAAGGAGCATGCGTCGCGTGATAGATAGCTGCCTACATTTTTATTTGCCGCAGGCCTGGCTGCCGAGTCGCCGCATTTGAAGGAGTGAAGCGACGCGCAAATGCGAGCAGGGAGGCGTGTCGACGTGAGGTAGTTTGTTAGCATGATGTACATGTTTCTGAGTCGACTGAGGATAGATAGCTGCCACGCTTACATCATTCGCAATTAGTTATCAAACGCTCACCTCGATTTGCGGACGTTCATTTCGTGGGGTTCAATAACGAAATCTCGCCAAACTCGCTTCGCTCAAACAGTGTCTCGATTTCTATTGAACCAACCACTTATTCACTGCAAATCTCAAGTTCGCTTATTGATTAACTAATTGCTCATTTTACTATGCATGCGTCGCGTGATAGATAACCGGATATATTCCTCTTTATCATAGCTTTTTATCCCTACGTATGCTATAATATAAAGATACAGATAAAGTAATTAATTAAAGTACGTGTATAAAGGAGCTCTTAAAATGCGAATTATTATTGCTGGCGCCGGCAAATTAGGCTACAGTATCGCGCAACTATTAGCAGAGGATCAATTTGACGTCGTTGTTGTAGAGCTTGATCCAAAGCGTAAAGAAGTAGTACAAAGCTCATTGGATGTTCTGGCTATTGAGGGCAATTCTTGTAGTCCTATAACCTTTGCGGACCCTGATGTGCGAGATGCTGACGTTTTGATTGCTTGTACGGATAGTGATGAAGTAAATATGGTTACCTGCTTAATGGCTAAGAATAATGGTATTAAGCATACTGTTGCTCGTATTCGTAATATTGAATATGCTGTGCATTGTTCTGAAATGCTTAATAAGGATATGAAAATTGACCTTGTCATCAATCCTGAGCGTATTACAGCTGTAGAAATTGATCATATCCTGATGACTCCTTCTGCTTTGAACGTAGATGAATTCGCAGATGGTAAGGTGCGTATGTTTGAAGCAAAAATGCGCGAAGATTCTCCTTTAGTAGGTGTGCCGCTTAAAGATTTGCGAATTCCCAAGGATATTTTGATGGCTATGGTTTTCCGTCGTCAGCAAATGATTATTCCTCGTGGTGATGACTATGTTATGCCGGGGGATAATGTTTATTTCGTGGGCAAGCATGAGGCAATCAGAGAATTTGAAACGCATTTTTCTAATACCTATGAGCCCTTGGAAAAGGTGCTGATTATCGGTGCTGGGCGTACAGGTCGCTTCTTAGCGCCTATGCTCGAAAATAAGGGTATTCAGGTGAAGGTGATTGAGCGTAATAAAGAGCGTTGTCAGCTTCTGGCTTCTCAACTTAAGAGAGGACTTGTCCTTTGTGGTGATGGTACTGATATCGATTTATTGATGGAGGAAGGCGTTGCAGAGGCTGATGTTGTTATTTGTTTGACCGAGGATGACAAACTTAACCTGTTATTGGCACAATTAGCTAAGCATTTGGGTGCTCGTAAGACTATTGTACGTGTTGCTCGTAATGAATATATCGAGTTGATGGAGAAGGTTGGCGTGGACGTCGTGCTTTCCTCCCGTCTCTTGAGTGCAGGTGAAGTACTGCGTTTCGTACGTAAAGGTGGCATTCTTTCTATTTCCTTGCTCGAGGGTGCTCAGGCTGAGGCGTTGGAGATTATTGTAGGCAAGGGTAGTGAAGCTGATGGTGTTGCCTTACGCGATCTTAGTCTGCCTAAGGAGTGCTTACTCTGTGGCATCGTGCGTGATAATGAGGCCTACATTCCTAATGGTAATACTATATTGCATGCAAATGATAGAATTATTCTTTTGATTAAGAGTGAATTCTCTAAATCCACTGTCCCGATGTTTGAGGGTAATAATTAAAGTATATGGATTCGAAGCTTGTAAATAATTTATTAGCTAAGTTAACATGGGCTTTTTGTGCATTGATGTTGATACCCTTGTTGGCTGCTTTTGTGGCAGATAGGCAACACGTGTATCTCTTTGCTTTTACTGAGATTGTATGTATTACTGTGGCTTCTTGCTTTAGTCTGTATGGTCAATCTAGACCACGACAACGCTTGCGCGTGCGTGAGGCTATAGCGGTAGTAGGCTGCGGCTGGCTTTTGGTTTGCTTTCTTGGGGCTTTGCCATATTTATTTCTTAGGCCGGAGGATATCTTGGCAGCATTG
This sequence comes from Phascolarctobacterium sp., assembly GCA_034117325.1. Lineage (GTDB taxonomy): Bacteria > Bacillota > Negativicutes > Acidaminococcales > Acidaminococcaceae > Phascolarctobacterium_A. The sequence goes on from JAXEPX010000090.1 coordinate 2,455, forward strand.
TTTGAGAGTGTCTCGGGCTTTACGACGACAGGCGTTACAACGGCGCTCTCGTTTAACGATTTTCCGCCAAGTATTCTCGTCTGGCGGTGCTTGACGCACTGGACGGGCGGCATTGGCGTAATTATGCTTTTTATCATCATTATGCCCCAAATGAATAGCGGCACCAGCTATTTATTTAATGCTGAGATTCCTGGTGGTATGGCTGAAAGAACATTGCCGAAGATAAAGGAATCTGCTGCACTTGTAATTTCTGTCTACTTCTTTTTAACTGTTATGGCAATTGCTCTGTTTATGCTTTTTGGCGTTTCCTTTTATCAGTCTGTCAATTTAGCTTTAGCGACAATGGCTACAGGTGGTTTTTCCTATTATCATGATAGCTTAATTTCCTTTGATAATGTGGGTGTAGAGGTAACGGCAATAGTTTTTATGTTGATTTCTAGTATGAACTTCTCCCTGTATTACCGTATTTGGCGCCGCGAATGGCGTTCGGTGTGGGAGGATGCTGAGCATCATTATTATCTTGCTTTATTAGGTATTGCTACGATTTTAATCTGCACAAATTTATATTTCACTGGATATATGAACTTTGGCGAGAGTCTACGTCATGCGTTCTTCCAGAGTGTATCCATTGGCTCCACTACTGGCTTTGCCTCCAGTGACTTTAATGAGTGGCCCAATTTTAGTCGTAATGTGCTCTTGCTTTTGATGTTTATCGGTGGCTGTAGTGGTTCAACGGCGGGTGGTATTAAAATTTCCCGTATGGTGATTCTGCTGAAGGCGGGCTGGGCCGAGCTGCTTCGCACACTGCACCCGCGAATCATATATTCCGTAAAGCTAGGCAATAAGGTTATCGAGCCCTCGGTTGTAGGCAATATTACGCGTTTTTTCTTTCTATATATACTTGTTTTCGTTGTTCTAACTGTGCTCATTAGCTTAGCAGGGCTGTCTGTAATGGAATCCATTGGCCTTATTGCAGCTTGTATGAGTTCCGTTGGTCCTGCGTTCGGTGTAGTGGGTCCGACAAGCACTTATAATTTTTTGCCCGATTGGGGCCGTTTCATAGCAATTATGGCCATGCTATTGGGTCGTTTAGAGATTTTTACACTGCTAGTTATTCTACGCCCTGATTTTTGGCGTGATAAACAAAACTGGTAATTTCTTGGGGGATAGGTATGAATACTAAAGTAATTCTTTATCTTTTAAGTAAAATATCAGTTGGCATGGGCTTGGTGCAGTTCATAAATTTGCTAATGGCTATTTATTATGAGGACAACTGCGTGGCGCCATTTTTGGAGTCGATTCTTGTAGCCTTACTCATAGGCTATGCTTTCGGGCGCTACGGTCGTGGAATGACGACGAAGGATATCAGTGTGCGCGAAGGAATAGGTACGGTATTTTTTACGTGGGTGCTCGCGGCGGGATTGGCTGCTTTGCCTTTTATTTTTGCGGATGTGCTTGACCCTATTAGCGCTTATTTTGAAGCGATGAGTGGTCTCACGACTACAGGTGCTACGTCAATTAGTGATTTAGAGGTTTTGCCGAAGAGTCTTCTTTTCTGGCGAGCTATGAACCACTGGATTGGGGGCATTGGCATTATCGTAATTTTCGTAGCGTTGCTACCGCAGATTGCAGGTGGCGCCGTTTATCTCTTTAATGCAGAGGTTACGGGCTTTTCTAATAGCCGCATTTTGCCACGTATTCGCACTACAGCTGTGGCGTTATTTTATATTTATCTTTTGTTGACGATTATCCTGACTGGCATGCTGCGCGCGATGGATATGAGCCTTTATGATGCTGTGTATCATGCTTGTTCGTGCATTGCGACGGGTGGTTTTTCTAATTATAATAGTAGTGTAGCTCATTTTGCGAGCCCTGGTATAGAGTATATTTTGAGCGTCTTTATGTTGCTCGCAGCAGGTAACTTTGCTGTATATTATCAGGTTACGCAGACTGGCTTAAAGGCTCTGTGGGAGGATTTGGAGTTCAAGACCTATATTATACTGATGCTTAGCTTTGCTGTTTTGATTGCCATTAATATTATTTTAGTTAATGGTTACAGCGTAGAGGCTGGTTTTAGAGCTGCGCTTTTTCATGTTGCTTCCTTCGGTAGTACGACAGGCTTTGTGTGTCAGGATTATGATAAATGGCCCTCTTTTTCACAGCTGCTTTTGGCGACGATGTTCTTCACAGGTGGCTGTGCCGGTTCCACTGCAGGCGGTATAAAAATTTGTCGTCTTATAGTGCTTATTAAAACTGTTGCAGCTGAACTGCGCCGTACACTGCATCCGCAGATGCTACTTGATGTATACTATAGTAAAACACGTTTACCTGTGGCTACAGTTGTCAATATCAGCCGCTTTTTCTTCATGTATGTACTTGTTGTAGCTCTGTTAACGCTGATGATGACTTTGGGCGGCATGTCGGTGGAGGAGAGTATCTTTGGCGTAGCCTCCTGTGTTGCGTCTGTGGGCCCTGCCTTCGGCAGCATTGGCGCGACTGGTACCTATGCTGATGTGCCTGGAATTGGTAAGGTGGCACTTGCTTTAGCGATGTTGCTGGGACGTCTAGAGCTATTCACTGCGCTTGCGTTGCTCCGTAGTGAATATTGGCGTAATAGTAAGCGCTGGTAAAAAGCAAAATTTAACACTAAAATGTAAAGCGAGGTCACTTTTTAGTGATTTCGCTTTTATTTGTTTCCCTATTAATGTATAATAGATATATATGTTTTTGGAGGTTTATTGCATGAAAAAGTATTTATTACCTATCGGCAAGCGCCAGGAAGAGGTGCTGCTGCCGGAAGAACACGTTATATATGATATTCACGGTAATGCTGCTACCGTGTGCCCTGATGTAGTTGCTGCAGCACGCGAAGCTATTCGCAATCCTATTGGCACAAAGCCTTTGCGCGAGATTGTGCACGCAGGTGAGAGTGTAGCCATTGTCATCAGCGATATTACTCGCTTGTGCGGCACGAGCGAGTTTCTGCCCGTCATTGTGGAGGAGCTGAACAGTGTTGGTGTAAAGGATGAGGATATCACTGTAGTTGTTGCTACCGGTACCCATCGCGGCCACACTCCCGAGGAGGACATTACTGTTTGCGGTGAGGAAATGGTAAAGCGCTTGCGCATTATTCAACATGACAGCCGCAAAAAGGAAGACATGGTCTCTATTGGCAAGACCTCCTTTGGCAATGATGTGGCTATTAATAAATATGTGGCTAATGCGGACCGCGTTATTCTGACTGGCGCTGTTACTCTGCATCCTTTCGCTGGCTTTGGTGGCGGACGTAAGGCTGTAATGCCTGGTGTAGCTGCTTACGATAGTATTATGATGAATCATTGCATGACTATGTCCCCGGTTGAAGGCGGGGGCTGCAATAAGGCTTGCGATGCGAGCCTGCTTGAAGGCAATCCCATTCACCAGGATATGAAAGAGTCCGCTGCATTGCTGGATGCGGATTTCTTGCTGAATACTGTTTTCACTCCCGATGGCGAAATCAGCGAGATTGTAGCTGGTCATTGGTATGAGGCGTGGGAGAAGGGCTGCAAGGACCTGCTCGCAATGAGTGGCGTGCATATTAAAGAGCTAGCTGATGTGGTTATCGCTTCTGCCGGCGGCTATCCGAAGGATTTGAACCTGTATCAGGCTACGAAATGCCACATGAATGCTCAGTTCGCTGTGAAGCGTGGTGGCATCATGATCTTCACTCTGGACTGTCCTGATATTAAGGAGCCTGCTATTTTTACCGACTGCTTCAGCCGCAATGATATGGAGCAATTTGAAAAGGATATTCGCGCTAATTTCACGATTCCCGCTTTTGTGGCGTTTAAGTCCCGCTGTATTGTGAACGATGTCACTGCTTACCTCGTAACCCGCGAGGAAAACTTTGAATTTGTACGCAAGACCGGTCACATTCCCTGCAAAACTTTGCAGGAGGCTTGGGATCTGGCAGCTGAGAAGCTTGCTAAACAGGGCAAGAAGGATTATACCATTACCATCATGGGGCATGCCTCCGCAACTCTGCCGATTCTTGACAAATAATCAAAATTTATAAATTAAAAATCCGTCCTTACTTCAAGTAGGGACGGATTTTTTCGTTATTTTATTCAGCTGCAGGCACGCCCTTCGCAATTTCCATGTTGCGACGCACATCCTCGCAGCAAGCGTGGAATTGAGCTTTTTCCTCGGCAGTCAGGGGTAACTCCATTACGCACTCAATGCCATTTTTGCCAATGAGGCAGGGCACGCCGACGAAAACGTTGTGCTCTCCGTATTCGCCATCTAGAAGGGTGGAGGCAGGCATAATACGCTTCTCATCGTTCAGAATGCAGCGCACCATACGCGCAGCTGTTGAGCAAATACCATATTCGGTACAGTGCTTACCGCTGTAAGTAACCCAACCACCGCCGATAGCTTTCTTTTGCAGCTCGGGTTTATCAAAGCCGAACTTCTCAGGCTGAGCTTTTTCAAGCACGCTTAAGGGAACGCCACCAAAGCTTACGCAGCTCCACGCCGCCATTTGGCTAGCCCCATGTTCGCCAATCATATAAGCGCTGATAGATTGATGTGCTACACCAGTTTGAATGGAGAGCTGTGAAACGAGGCGGGAGGTGTCAAGACCTGTGCCTGTGCCAAAAACCTTGTTCTTCGGCATGCCGCTTTCCTTCCAAATGATGTCTGTGATGACGTCACAGGGGTTCGTGATATTCACAATAAAGCCATTGAAACCGCTCGCCATAACCTTCTTTACATAATTCTTTACTTGAGCAGCAGTGAAATTGAGCTCATCCATGCGTTCTCCGCTAGCTACGAGGTCAATGTCGCCGATACAGTTCACAATGCAGTCGCAGTCGCCCAAATCTGCATAGGTACCGGGGTTAACGACTACCTTGTGGGGAGCGTACATCTGCGCATCACGCAGGTCTTGCACCTCGCTAGCCAGCTTGCTCTCCTTCAAGTCCACTAAAACAAGCTCTGATGCAATGCCTTGAATAATCAAGCTGTAGGCCACGTGTGCACCTACGTGCCCCAAGCCAATAACGCCCACTTTTCTAGTTTTCATAATCAAAATCCTCCTCATTTTTAAGAAAATCATACATCCCATGGCTTTTTACTTTTATCTAAGGGCCATGGACCTACCATACTACCTTTATTTATTCTAATACTAGGGGTGGTAGTAGTCAAGAGTAGGGGGATAGGTATACAAAACACAACTAAACATAACGAAAAATAGGCCCGTGCGGTAGTAACACGGGCCTATTTATTAATCTATTTACTCCTCATACCTCTCAGGGAAGAACACTTTCAACACCTTGTCGTCATGCGTTTTGCCCATGGCATTGCCAATGAGGAAGAGCACGAGGCTGAAGAAAATGCCGAGAACGATCTGATGTAAGCTCATGAATTTAATCTTCATCGCCATCGTTACGCAGTACACCAGCACGCCGCCGCCCATCGCGGCAATCGCGCCGCATTTATTAGCCTTGGGCCAGAAGAGACCGAAAATCAGTACCCAGAAGAACGCTGTCTCCAGACCGCCGAAGGCGAACATATTGATCTGCCAGATAACGCTGGGCGGATTAATCGCAATCGCATACACAATAAGTCCTAGTATGATGGTCGCCGTGAGGCTATACATGCGCACCTCGTTATTGCTCAAGCTTTCGCCCTTCTCACCCTTAATATTCATATACACGTCTTTCACGATGGAGGAGCTGGTCGCGAGCAGTAGGGAGGACACCGTGGAAATCGTCGCCGCAATCGGCCCGATAATAATTACACCCGCCCAGAAGGGGGAGAGGCTCTTCACAATCGCAATTGGGATAATATTATCAACACTGCCATAGGTCTTGATGCCTTCTGTCAAAATGCCTTTACTCAGTACGCCAATCCAGGTCGCTACCAGCGTCATAATGCCGATAACTATAGTGCCAATAATCATCGCGCGGTGCAATGCCTTAGTATCCTTGTAGCTAATGCCGCGTACAACAGATTGGGGCAGTGCCAGCGTACATAGACCTACCAGCAGCCATTGACTAATATAGAGGCTAATCGGCATCTTGCCGCGGGAAAGGGGCTCCAGCATATCGGGGTGCTGTGTGCTGATATACTGCATCATAGCATCGAAGCCGCCGCCTGCACTCATCATGCCGCCCATCAGAATACACATGCCAACAATCATCGCAATCGCGCAGCATGCATCCGTCACAGCCACACCCTTAAAGCCGCCGATAGTAGTGTAAATAACAACAATCAGGCCAAACAGCGTCAGGCCAGTCACATAGGAGAAGCCCGTTACCGCTTCAAACAGCTTCGCTGCGCCTACGAATTGCGCCACCATCGTAGAGCAGAAGAAGGCCACCATCACAAGTGCCGCCATATTTGCCAGCAGATTGGACTCATAACGTGCGCGCAGCACGTCGATTACTGTCACCGCATCGATTTCACGCGCAATTAGCGCAATCTTTTTGCCAAAAACGCCTAATACAAGGAAAATAACAACTACTTGTACGATGGCCATATAGAGCCAACCGTAGCCGATAACCCAGGCCATACCAGGACCACCGACGAAGGTGGAGACACTGCTATAGGTAGCAGCCGTTGTCATTGCCAGCACGAAGCCGCCCAGCGTGCGACCGCCGATAAAATAATCCTTGGCGAAATTTTTCTCACGATCATCCTTAGAAGCACGCTGAATATAAGCACTAATGCCTAGCATACCTACCAAAAATAACAGTACAGGAGCAAGATTAATAATATTCCCCATTATTTGTCCTCCTCCTTACTATCCAAGTCAAAGTTTTTAAATACCTTTTCAGTTAAGAACAAAGTCACGAGCACTGCAAAAATCCATGTGCCTACGCAACCACCCCAAACCCAGAGCGGCGTGTGCAAAAAGGTGACTTCGCTATCCGCAAGGCCAAAGCCTGCCACACACCAAAAGATAATGACCGCAATAGCTGCTATCACCGTAGCCATCGCTTCGCGGTTCGCTTGACGAAATTTGTCGCTTCTTTTCATCACAAGCTCCTTTCCTTACATAAAAAATCCATCAACAGCTTGCAGACAAGTTTTACAAATATTTAGCACTATTAATGCATCTATAAACATGCAGAAAGGTCAAACATATACTGCTTACGCCTGCATATTTTAGATTAATACATTAACAATTAATTATAACATTTATAAGCGCTGTGCTCAATATAAAAAGTACCCAGCAGGATGATTTTGTGTTATAATAGCAACTGGTGATGTTATGAAGGAAAAATTGTATAATTTTGCCACCTTGTGGCTAACGTTAAGTGTAATCTTTTTTATTATTGAATATGTTACTGATTGGCTTGAGGTAGTGACCCTCGGAGGACTCGTAGCAGGCTCGTTCATTGAAGGCTTTATTGTGAATCTAGGTCTAGGTCTAATGTGGAAGGTAGTGGGCAAGGAGATGCGTACTGCGAGCATCGCCACATTCTTCCAACCAACGAGTGAGCTGGCGAAGGCGCTCATCATAGTCGCAGCCTTCACCTGGGAGGGCGCCATGATCCTGAGTCATGTGATGCCGGGCTACACCTTGCACACATATTTACCCCATGTGGTTTTCCTGCTCATGATTTATCCTGCGTTGGCTATTAGCCTCGATATTATAGCGCGTCAGCACACGGAAGACCAGCTGTGAGTTACATTATTAACCTTTTGAGGTTGAGGCCAGCCTAGAAAAAAGTAGAACAATTTAAGGAGATAAATTTTATGGAAATTAAGCTTATCGCCAGTGATATGGATGATACCCTTTTAAATAGTCAATGCCAAATTAGCCCTCGCAACGAGGCTGCTATTCGGAGTGCGCTGGCCGCCGGTAAAATTTTTCTGCTCGCTACGGGCCGCATGTACGTTTCCGTGCGTCCTTATGCCGAGCGCTTGGGGCTCGATGTGCCACTCGTGACCTACAATGGTGCGCTCGTGAAGGGGAGTCTCAGTGGCAAGGTCTTCTACGAGCACAAAATGAAGCTGGAGACTGCTAATGAGGTACTCGCTTACTGCCGTGAGCACGGCTACTACCTGCAGCTTTATGTGGGCGATAGCATTCTCATTCACACGGAAAACTTTTGTTCCCGTATGTATACGAAAATCAGCGGTATCCCTACCACTGCTATCGGTGACGCAGTGTACCACACCGACGAGGCGCCCTATAAAATTCTCGTCATGACGAAGCCCGAGGAGTTCCAGCAGGATTGGGCCAATTTTGCCGAGCATTTCAAAGGCAAGCTGGACGTTACTAGCTCCAAGGACAATTTCCTGGAGCTAATGGAGCCCGGCATTAATAAATGGGAGGCAGTGAAGTCCGTGGCTGCTAGCTATGGCGTGCTTCCGGAGGAAATTATGTGCATCGGCGACTCCAATAATGATG
>JAXEPX010000091.1:0-2869 GCA_034117325.1 Phascolarctobacterium sp.
TTATCCAGCTTACGCAAGAGCACGCTCAGGTTACAGAGGCGCAGCTCGGCGCTAAGCTCGTTATATTTAGTAGTTTTAGCAGCAGCCTGTGCCAGAGGTTCAACCTGAGCATCAACTTCACTGCGAATATCCTTGATACGCGTCAAATTAACGGCCGTGTCATCAAGGCGACGGATGGCGTCTTTTTTGCGCAGGCGGTATTTGGCTATACCTGCAGCCTCTTCAAAAAGAGCCCTGCGCTCTTCAGGGCGGCTATTTAAAATTTCGTCGATTTTATTCTGACCGATGATAGCCATCGAGCCCTTACCGAGGCCTGTGTCGGAGAGAAGGTCGACGATGTCCTTGAGGCGGCAGTGCTTTTTATTGATAGCATACTCGCTGTCACCACTGCGATAAAGGCGACGCGTGAGCTGTACTTCGTCGAAGTCGACAGGTAGAGTGTGATCGCTATTATCGAAGTGCAGATTGACTTCAGCAACACCTAAGGGTCGACGCTTGCTACTGCCAGAGAAGATGACATCCTCCATTTTGGAGCCGCGCAGGTATTTAGCGCTCTGCTCGCCCAAAGCCCAACGAATGGCATCAGAAATATTGCTCTTGCCGGAGCCATTAGGACCAACAACAGCAGTTATTCCTTTATCAAAGGTTAATTCAGTTTTATCAGCAAAGGATTTAAAGCCATAGGTTGAGAAGGACTTTAAGCGCAAATAGATCACCTATATTCTAATAATTTATCGTTTTTTATCACGAACGACACTTCGGGTATTTTATCTTAATATTGTACCACAGGTGTAAGGGAATTAACAAGTATTTCGCAATAAGTCTATGTTTTTGTTATTATATATGCTTTAATATAACTTCCCACTCGCGCACAAGTTTCTCAAACGTCTTGCGCGCATTAGCAGGACTAGTCGAAGGCAGATAGTAAATGGTTATAGGCCGCGGCAAGCTTTTCGCAAAATATTTTTTGAAGGCTGCACTAGCCTTGCCCCCATTACAGCACACAGCTTGAATACCCGGATACTCCTTGAGCAGCTCGCAAATTGCGTTAGGCACCTCGGCCTGAATATCACTGTCAAGGCTGCCCTTACGCTCACAATATCCCAGTGTATCCCAAAGTGCAAGGTGATGACGCTTGAGCATAGCCTTTTTGGCAGCATAGTCCTCTGGTGTACTCTCGCCCACTAGCTGCGCTATTAACGGCCAGAAACGGTTGCGCGGGTGGGCATAGTACTCCTGCTCGGTAAGGGATTTAACGCCCGGCATGGAGCCAAGGATGAGCACGCGACAGTCCTTGTCGATAAGCGGTGCAAAGGAACGGCAGGTATGGGGATTATTTGTGTTATTATTAGGTATTCTCATCATAATTTACTTAAAATTCCTCCACCGCTAACGCGGTCCCCCTCCCTTATGATAAGGGAGGCTCATCGTAGCTTTATTTTGGGAAAATCTAGCTTAGAATGCTATGCAGAATATAGTTTCCACCATCTACAGCGAGCAAGCTGAGCCCATGACGCACAGATTTATCGCGTCGGCGGAGCTGGGCATAATCGTAAGCTTAAGCCCTGGGAACTCTTGAGCCCAATACTCTAGATTGCAATTCTTCTGCCCCCGCAGCTTCGACTCATATGCGCGCGGACAGTGGAAAATAACGCCTTCAGCCCCCCGCCGCACCATTTGCTGAATAATCGGAGTAAAGTGCTCGCGCAGCACCCTACTCTTCACGAGCTCGCCCAGCGCGGGGTGAAAGGGCCCGGCTAAGATATTGCCAGGAGCGCAGAGCTCCTCGTCGGGTTGCAGCCCGATACGAATTACGTTCACACCTGCAGCGCGCAGGGTGCTGTAGACGTACGCGCTCTGCGTCACAGCGTCCTCCAGCGTAAGCGGTGCGTACTCACCCCGCGCGTAGGATTGCGCTAGCGGTGTATTTTTGAGCACGAGCACGGGGTAAATGCGCGCCACATCAGGCGCAAGGAGTGCTACATGCTGAGCCGTGTCCTGCACGCTAGCAAAGCTTTGCCCCGGCAGGCCCACCATCAGCTGGATGCCCGTTTTAAAGCCCACCTCACGCAATAAAGCATGCGCATTATAAACGCACTCAGTATCGTGCCCACGCCCCGCTAGCGCAAGCACACTATCGTCCAGCGATTGGACTCCGAGCTCTACTAACTGTACGTGATGCGCCTTAAGGAGCGCTAATCGTTCTTGATCTATGTAGTCAGGTCGGGTAGAAAGGCGAACGCTACCAATAATATGCTGCGCTATGAGCTCATCCGTCAGCGCTAACAGCTCCTCCTGCACAGCGAGGTCGAGTGCTGTAAACGTGCCTCCATAGAAGGCTGCTTCATTAGCTAGCGAGGGCTTAAGCCACTGCATCCAACGGGCAATTTGCGCCTTGGCACCTGCTACGGCCGCCGTTTTTTGCCCGCTAATCGTCTTCTGATTACAAAAGATGCATTGGTGCGGACACCCCGCATGGGGTATAAAAATTGGTAAAATACTCATAAGCTTTTCCTCTAGGATAAATAAAGCAGGTAAGACGAACCTACCTGCTGGTTTTTATTTTATTGCAATTGCGGCTCCACGGCTTGCTGCGTGAGGATGCTCTCGATAGCCAGCGCCACGCCATCGTTGTCATTGCTCGCGGTGATAATCTTCGCCTGCGCCTTGACTGCGTCCTTCGCATTGCCCACCGCTACGCCGATACCTGCATTGGCAATCATCTTTACATCATTATTGGAGTCGCCGATGCACATAATTTCCTCCGGAAGCACGCCATAGCTAGCAGCCACGGACTTCACTGCCTCCCATTTATTAATGCCGGGCTCCATTAGCTCCAGGAAATTGTCCTTGGAGCTAGTAACGTCCA
>JAXEPX010000092.1:0-45586 GCA_034117325.1 Phascolarctobacterium sp.
GATTATAACCTGTCCCGTTACGCGTGCTACGTAATAGCTCAAAACGGTGATGCAAAAAAAGCTGAGATAGCTGCTGCGCAAACGTATTTTGCAGTACAAACCAGAAAACAAGAACTTCTAGAACAATTTGAAGAGTTAACAGAGGACCAAAAGCGCCTAGCCATCCGTAGAGAATTAAAGTCACATAATAAATCTTTAGCAGAAGCTGCACAAAATGCAGGTATTGCTACCAGTCAAGAATTCGCTACATTCCAAAACTATGGATACATGGGTTTATATGGTGGGTTAACCGCCCAAGGCATAAAACAACGTAAGGGGTTGAAGAAAAGCCAAAATATTCTCGATCATATGGGAAGTACAGAACTAGCAGCAAACTTATTCCGTGCAACTCAAACAGATGAGAAACTTAGAAGAGAGAATATTCAAGGTAAGAACGAAGCCAACAATACACATTATGTTGTTGGTAAAAAAGTGCGCCAAACCATAGCCGAATTGGGTGGTACTATGCCAGAAGATTTGCCCACTCCTGAAAAGAGCATAAAACAAATTGAAAAAGAACACAAGTCTATCATAATGAATTCGATAGATAACAAATAAAGCAAAGCCCCCGGCGTTACCAGCACCGGAGATCTGAGTCATAATCCCACCAACAACCAAGGACAGCCCATCAGAGAAGAGCTGTCCTTTATTCGCTACTTCTTGGTGTAGGCCGTGGATAATGACTTGCTAGGCAAGAGCCTGGCTAGCCGCCTGTAATATACGCATCAGTGATATCCTTGGCCATTGTGATGTTTCCTTCACTGCCAAGACGTACGCGCTGCCCTTGGAGGATACCCACAAAAAAGCCATGAAGCTTTTTGAAGAAAAAATTTCCGATATGCTCAAATAAAAAAAGGCCAGCGCAATGCTTGCTTTTTTATTGCTCTATTTAACCGCCGTTAGTAGGTCGTGTAGCTGGTTTTTAGGTCAAATTTTAGGTCAGACCACTATTTTTCTCATTTTGGGCTACTTTTCTCTAACCCTAGATACAGAAAAACCCGCATAACCATGCGGGTTTCAACATTTTCAATTTGGTCGGTGCGGCGAGATTCGAACTCACGGCCTCTTGTACCCGAAACAAGCGCGCTACCAAGCTGCGCCACGCCCCGACATCTTACGGGTAAGTCGCTGTGTTCATCAGCAACGTATTAAATTATAAAGCATTGGCATTCTTTTGTCAACACTTTTTTGCTTTATTTTCGTAATAATTTTTACGTTCCTCATTCAGGGCACTTAATGCTCAATTAAGCACTCTAAATAACAGAGCTTAACCCTGGGTAACAACGCGGATACTAGTTACTTCAAAGGCTTCAGCAATAGCCGGCAGAATTTCGCGCTCAATATTGGTGCGATGCAGCTCGCTTTCTGCTACCAGCATAATGCGGGTATCAGCATAATTGATATTGTGTACGCGGCTAACAAGGCGTTTGAAGGTATCCTCGCCGATAATTTCTTTAAGCTTTTGCAAACGTTTGAAAACCTCAGGTTTTTCCTTTTGCATTCTTACTTCCAACGGAGTAAAGGGGATGGTCACAACACGAGCGTCACGAGCCAGGACAAAATTTTCCTCGCCCTCGCCAGGTACTACTAAATCTTCACGCATTTTATTATTCCTCCATATCTAAAAATCTAAATTAACCTGCATATTGCAAGATTTGTTCTCTATTATTATATGCTAGAAAGACTTTTCAGTCAAGCAGCAGGATTTTTTGCATTTAGGTAGAATATAAGTAGAGAAAATTAAGTCTTCAGTATTAATACTATAAGACATAAAATTATATATAAAGGGGTGTTTTCCATGTCTTTCAAAGAAGATTTCAAAAAATTTGCTATGCGCGGCAATGTTATAGATATGGCCGTTGGCGTTATTATCGGCGGTGCCTTTGGCAAAATTGTTGGCTCCGTAGTCAATGATATTATTATGCCCCCCATCGGTATGGCCATGGGCAAAATTGACTTCAAGGACCTTTTCATCAGCCTGAATGGCAAAGAGTACGCAACGCTCGAGGCTGCAAAAAAAGCCGGTGCTCCCGTACTTGCTTATGGTAGCTTTATCAATAGTGTGATTGACTTCTTAATTCTGGCACTCGTTGTTTTCCTGATGATTCGCCAAATTAATAAGCTCACCCCGCCGCCAGCACCTAAACCGGAGCCACGCCTGTGCCCCTATTGCAAGAGTGAAATTGCTGACGACGCTACTCGCTGCCCGCATTGCACCTCTCAACTGGAAGAAAATTAATTTTGCCTGATTAAAATAACGCTGTTAGCTCCGTTTAAAGGCTCTAAAGTAGTCTTTTCTTAGCGGACTAACAGCGTTTTTGTATTTTTAATTTGCTAATTAATGCTATCTATTGTATAATAAAGTGTGATTATTCGCTTGACGGTACGATTACTTTGCCGCAAGCTTAAATATTAAGGAGGTCATTCGATGTCTGTTTTAGACGTGTTACAAGAACGTGGCTTTATTAAGCAAATGTCCCATGAAAATGAAATTAAAGAATTACTGGAAAAAGAAAAAATCACCTTCTATATTGGCTTTGACCCCACTGCTGACAGCCTGCATGTAGGCCATTTCATCGCTCTGATGATGATGAGCCATATGCAAAAAGCAGGCCATCGCCCCATCGTACTCTTGGGCGGCGGCACCGGCATGGTCGGTGACCCCAGCGGCAAGGACGAAATGCGCAAAATGCTCACCCCCGAGTTCATCGCTCACAATATCGCTTGCTTCAAAAAGCAAATGAGCCGTTTCATCGACTTCAGCGAAGGCAAGGCAATTATCGCCAATAACGCTGATTGGCTGCTGAACCTGAACTATGTTAACCTGCTGCGCGAGGTAGGCGTACATTTCTCCGTTAACCGCATGCTGACTGCAGAGTGCTTCAAAAAACGTTGGGAAAAGGGCCTGACCTTCTTCGAATTCAACTATATGATTATGCAATCCTACGACTTCTGGAAGCTGCATCAGGATTATGGCTGCGTAATGGAGCTCGGTGGCGACGACCAATGGTCCAATATGCTGGGCGGCGTAGAGCTGATTCGCCGCAAGGAGCAAAAGCCTGCTTACTGCATGACCTGCAAGCTGCTCACTAATAGCGAGGGCAAAAAGATGGGCAAAACCGAAAAGGGTGCTCTCTGGCTGGACCCCGAAAAGACCTCCCCGTACGACTTCTATCAATATTGGCGCAACGTTAACGACAGCGATGTTGAAAACTGCCTCGCACTCCTCACCTATCTGCCCATGGACGAGGTTCGCCGTCTAGGCGCTCTGAAGGATGCTGCTATCAATGAAGCTAAAAAGGTTCTGGCCTTCGAGGTTACGAAGCTTGTCCACGGCGAAGAAGAAGCTCTGAAGGCTCAAGCTGCTACCGAAGCACTCTTCGGCGCTGGCGCTGACATGAGCAATGTTCCTGCTATCGAAATCACTGAAGCTGATATGACTGCCAAAGTTATCGATGTGCTGACTGCAGGCAAGGTCTTCAGCTCAAAACGCGAAGCTCGTCAAATGATCGCGCAGGGCGGCCTGACTGTAAAGGACGAGGTACTTAAGGACCCCGAGGCTTCTTTAAGCGCTGAAATGTTCGACGCAGAAAAGAGTCTTTTGATCCGTAAGGGTAAAAAGAAATATTTCCGTCTGATCGTAAAATAAGCTAAATAGAATAACCTGTGGGGGCAGGCTGCAAGGTCTACCCCTTCTTTTTCAGGAAGCAAAAATTTGAGGGAATTTTTGCTTCACCATTACCTTAGGAGATTTTAATGAATAACAACATGAGTTTAGCAAAAGTACTGCCCATTGGTCTCATGCTATTTTCCTTTTTCTTTGGCGCAGGCAATCTGATTTTCCCCCCGGCGCTTGGCCAGATGGCGGGCGAAAAAATTACCCTTGCCACCCTGGGCTTCTGTATCAGTGGAGTGGGCCTTCCCCTGCTCGGCATTCTCGCAATGGCTATTTTAGGCGGCGATAATCCTAACGAGCTCGCTAGCCCGATGTCACCTGCCTTTGGCAAGCTCATCGTCATCCTCTGTGCGCTGACCATTGGCCCCTTTTTTGCTATTCCGCGTACCTGTGCCGTATCCTTTGACACTGGTATTCTGGCGCTCCTGCCAGATGGCTATAGCACTCTGGGTCTTGCTTTATACTCCGTCTTTTTCTTTGGCCTGACCTATTTTCTTTCAGTTAATCCTTCCTCAATTATTGATAACATCGGCAAAATCATGTCTCCCCTGCTCTTACTTTGCCTGGGCATTTTGATTTTCTGTGTTATTACTAATCCCTTGGGCGATTTTCAAGCAGCTAATAGCGTGTATAAAAATGCTCCCTTCTTCAAGGGCTTCCAGGAGGGCTATAACACCATGGACCTCCTCTGCACCATGCTCTATGGCGCAGCCACGCTGAAGGCGATTGAGTCCCAGGGTATTACTAATCAAAAGGATTTAACCAAAATGTGCATCTATGCCGGCATCATTGCGGCTATTTGCCTAGCGCTGATTTACGGCTCCCTGGCCTATGCAGGTGCGGTGAGCACGGCAGGCTTTGGTATTGTCTCCAATGGCGGCCAGCTGCTGAATATGATTAGCGTATACTATATGGGCTTCCCCGGCCAGATCGTACTCGCGTTGATTATTTTCTTCGCCTGCATCACGACCTCCATTGGCCTTACGACCTCCATCAGCAGCTATTTTCAGCAGCTCACTGGCGGACGCATTTCATACAAGCGCTGCTGCATTTATATCTGCCTCTTCAGCTTAATCGTATCTAATTTTGGTCTGAATAATATTATCAAATTCTCTATTCCCGTTATTTGCATGCTCTACCCCATTGTCATTGCCATCGTTATTCTGAATGTGTGCCAAGGCATCTTTAAGCGCGATAAAGCAATCTTCCGCGCCTGCCTGACGCTGACGACAATCTTCGCGATTTTCGATGGACTGCGCGTAGGAGGCTTCGACCTCCGTGTTCTCGACAGCTTCCTCACCGCTTACCTGCCCTTTTTTGACATCGGCTTCGGGTGGCTGCTGCCCTGCTTTGGAGGTATTGTGTTGGGGTATGGGTATAGGATACTGTTTTCTAAATAATAAAGGAATTTATATATTCACAAATTAGATATCTCTCCAGTCAACTGAGATTTTAAACGCTCATTTCGTTGGGATTAATGACGAAGCTTCGGGGTTCAATTTGTTCGCAAAAAAATTCACGATATTAAACCACTCGCTTCTATTAATCCAACAACTCATTCGCTAAAATCTCAATTCCTTCCGAGATATCATAATTTGTTCAATTTACTTTGTATTATATGCTATACATAAAACATTAAGTAATTAGATTATCGGCAAAGCGAACATTGAGATTTGCAGTGAATGAGTGGCTGGTTCAATAGAAATCGAGACACTGTTTGAGCGACGAGCATTAAAATTTTACTTAGCAATTATAATTGTTAAGAGTGTAAACAAATCTTCTTAACAATTATAATGAAGCGAGTTTGGCGAGATTTCGTTATTGAACCCCACGAAATGAACGCGGCAAATCGAAGTGAGCTGCCGATATCTAATTGCGTATGATTACTATATCAATCAGAAGGTGAAAATTATGTCTAATGAAAAACAATGCGAAAACGCTTCTTCCTGCGGCCGCTCCAGCTGCGAAGGCTGCCCCTCCGCCCAAGGCGCGCACGTAGAAGAAGACCTCCACGCACACTTAAACGAATTCAGTTCCGTTAAAAAAGTCATCGCTGTAGTCAGTGGCAAAGGCGGCGTCGGTAAATCCCTCGTCACCGCCCTCATGGCCTCCACCATGCAACGCATGGGCAAACGCTGTGGCGTCCTCGACGCCGACATCACTGGCCCCTCCATGGCGAAAAACTTCGGCGTGCAAGCCAAGGCTCAAGCAACTGAGCTCGGCATCCTCCCCCGTAAGAGTGCAGGCGGCGTTGCAGTCATCAGTGCTAACATGTTCCTGCCCAACGAATCCGACCCCGTCGTATGGCGCGGACCTTTAATCGCAGGCATGGTTAAACAATTCTGGAGCGACGTAGTTTGGGAGGATATCGACTTCATGTTCGTCGACATGCCCCCTGGAACAGGCGACGTGCCCCTGACCGTCTTCCAATCCCTGCCTGTAGACGGCATTATTGTCGTAACCTCTCCGCAGGAGCTCGTCTCCATGATCGTAGCGAAGGCTGTAAAAATGGCCCAAATGATGGATATCCCCATCCTCGGCCTTGTCGAAAATTACTCCTACTTCCACTGCCCCGACAATGACAAAAACTACGAAATCTTCGGTCCGAGCCATCTGGAGCAAACTGCTAAGGAATACGGGCTGCCCGTACTTGCACGTCTGCCCATTGACCCCAATATCGCTGCAGCCTGCGACCATGGTGAAATTGAGACGATTCACCTGCCTGAAATTGAAGCCTGCTGCGACATGCTGGCAAAGAAAATGGCCTAAGCTACAGCTTTAGTAAGCTTTCTGCTTCTCGTTAAGCAGGTCTTTGCTGCACAAGCTTAGCCAAACCTAGCTGTATAAAAAAAGCCTTACCCTAGTGAGCTTGAACTCCTAGAGTAAGGCTTATTTTTTATTTTGTGCTAAACTTATTTAAACTCAACCTTCAGATGCTGTCTTTCAGGCATACGTTTAAATTTATATTTCGGATAGCCGCACATTAATGTACCCACTAGCTTATGCTTCGGCGGCACACCTACGAGGTCTAAGAGCGGCTGGTAGCCGGCAATGCCACAGCTTTGGATAAAGCCGGCAATCGTCGTACCCAGTCCAATGGTCGGCGCAAAGAGCTCTGCATAGGCCCAGCTCTGCTCTGCATTGGACACGCCTGTAATATTCAAACGACGTGCCAGAGCGAAGATGAGGCACGGTGCATTGCGAGCGATGATATCCTGACCACGCTCACGGTACGCGCGGAGAACAGTCATAAAGTAGCGCTTATTCTCAGTACCGGCAGCTACCTCTTCCTCCATCCAGTTCGCTACGCAATCAGCGATGGCCTTAATCTTTTCCTTATCGCGAATGACAACATAGTACATGCCTTGGGAATTGCCTGCAGTCGGCGCATAACGAGCCACATCCAGCATGCGAGTAATTTCTTCCTCCGTCGGTGCCTGCGGCTTAAAAGTGCGCACACTGCGACGCATACGCAGATACTCATACGCAGTCTCTGGGCTAGGCCACGGCATCGTTACCGGACGTTGCTCCTCAAGCGGCGCATACTTATTATCCAGCGCACCCACAGGGCATATAGCCACGCACTGGCCACAGCTCATGCAACCACGATCAAAATGGCATTCAGGACCATTTTCCCCCAAGGTCAGAATGCAGGACGGACAGCATTCTACGCAAATACCACAGCGCAGACATTTAGCAATATCTACCTTTAATAAATCCATAGCTCACACCTCAGCCTTCGAACTGGATATACTCCAGTCCCTTGAAATCAGCCTTAAATTGGCCATTTTTTAAAGGTTTACCCATCAATTCCTTATCATTCGCAGCAATACCATCAACATTAATCAGGCCAATAGACGCTACTGCGCACAGACCACCCAGCTCATTAGCAGCTCTCAGAGCAGCAGCTTTGTCAGCCTCAGTAACCTGACCTTTTTTAGGATACATATCAGCCGCAGCTACAATAACAGTGAGCAGCTCGCCGCTGAGAGCGAAAACATGGGGTACAGCGCATTTTTCAGGCTGAACATAGTCTACAACAAAATTATGACCCTCCAGCCAGGGAATGAGTGCCTGTAAGCCCAGCATATGTATCTCTTGATCATTCATTAATTCTTCCACGTATATACTCCTTTAAGCCTATTCTTCACCTAGCACCAGCACCTCAGGCTCGAGATGCACGCCATGGGCAGCCATAATCTTCTCCTGCACGTCGCTTATAAGCTGCAACACATCAGCTGCAGTAGCGCCGCCGATATTAACTACAAAGCCTGCATGCTTCGTAGAAACTTGCGCTCCGCCTACAGTATAGCCCTTTAGGCCCGTCTGGTCGATGAGTGTGCCTGCAAAATAGCCGGGCGGACGCTTAAACATGCTGCCTGCGCTCGGTAGCTCCAGCGGCTGCTTAGAGATGCGACGTTGACTAAAATCAGCCATCTTCGCAGCAATGGCCTCGCTATCCCCCGGAGTAAGCATAACAGTAACACTCGTAACGATTTTACCACTGCCCTGCAGCGCACTATGACGATAGCTAAAGTCAAGCTCCGCAGCGGAGAGCTCCATCACCCTGCCCTGCATATCCATTACGCGCACGCTTTTAACGACCTTAGCCATTTCGCCATCATAGGCACCTGCATTCATATACACAGCACCACCGATAGTACCCGGAATACCCACAGCGAACTCCATGCCGCTCAAGGAGAGGCTAGCCGCCTTTTTAGAAGCCATAGCCAGGGACACACCACAGCCATAGGTAATAGTATTACCTGTAGCTTCAATGGAGCCAAATAGCTTGCCCAGCTTAATAACAAGGCCACGAATACCCTTATCGCGTACGAGCAGATTGGAGCCATTGCCAATGAGAGTCACGAGAACGCCATGCTCCGCTGCCCGCGCTAAGAGAGCGCTTAGCTCTGCTTCACTCGCAGGCTGAGCTAAAGCATCAGCAGGTCCGCCAATTCGGAAGGAGGTGTGCTGCGCCATGGGCTCATTCATAAGGAGCTCACGCTCAGTGCAGCCTGTAAAAATAGCCTGCAAATCCATGTTTATTTCCCTACTTTACTCTTATTTCTCGCCCATAGCTTCTTTTACTACATCCTGAATGGAGTTAGTAACGTCAGCCAGCATCATTTGGAAACGCATGAAGGAATTCAAATATTGCATAGCGTCCTGATTCAGAGACAGAATGCCATAGAGCTTTTGAATTTTTTCGGTAGTTTCCTTGTTAGGCTCCTTGCCTTGGTATTTTTCGATTTCTGCTTGTTGATTCAGAGCGAGGAATTCGTCAACCATTTTTTTAGCATCTGCATCTTTGTTCAGGGTTGCAGTTGCATCCTTCAATTTTTTAAATTCATGGCTTTCGCGCATAGCTTTTGCCAATTCATTAGCATTATCGTAAACGTTCATAGTTTTTACCTCACTTTCAGTATATTTATTATTTGTAAGAGCGTCAAGAATGTACCAGAGACGAAGAAAGGCGACGACGGCGTACTATTGGTACGTCTAGGAGCCTTTCTGAAGTATATGGTGCATTATAGGCGCTCTTTATAATGGCAGATTCAAATGCGCCCACTTAGTAGACGATTGATAGTCAAAATGCCACCACTCCATCTCAATACCCTTGAAACCATATAGCTCCATAGTATCGCGTAGCAAATCACGCAGATAGCGCTGGCGACTTGTGCCTCCGGCATAGCTAGCAAACTGACGCATACTTGGCTCGTCGAAGTCAGAAATCATCTCCACCTGCTCACCAGTAGCCAGCTCATAAAGGCTCACATCCACAGCGTTTCCCGTATTATGAGCACTCCCCTTTGTATCCGGGTCCTCCAGCATACCCTTCTTGCCCTCAGGCAAAGCCAAATTAGCAAGCTTGCTCACGCTCCAAGGACGATAAGCATCCCACAGTACCAAGCCATAGCCATAGGCTGCAAGCTGCTGCTGTACCTTCGCTAGAGCTTCTGCTGCCTCCTTGCCTAAATAGAGCTTCTCAGAGGTATATAACGGTGCGCCAAAGCAATTATCTGCACACCCATAGCGGGAGTCTATTACAACTCCATCAATGGTACTAGCATCCACCAGTTCCACCTGCTCACCCTGAGCAAGCAGCTCAGGCATCACTGCAGCCTTGGCGTCTGCACGGAGCTTCTCCCATGCCTCCGGGCTATGCGCAGGGATGCGAAATTCCTGCCCTCGCTCACCGGTAGTACGCCCCATAAAATAGCGGCTGTAGGTATGACCACCTACACGAGCCGAAATGCCATAGCCGTCAGGATCTCGCTCAAAGCGTACACTGGACTCGCTACTTGTCATTGGCCCAGCTTCATTAATGGCATAAGCATCAAAATGCTCCTTAGTCATGGGATAGATATTGGCACCACCAAAGGCCTTATCATTTTGTGCAAAACGATATAGGAGCTCTAAGCGCCCACCATTCTCACGGATGAGAATATTTTCACCATTGCCATAATAAAAGCCGAGAATATGCTTTACATCCTTTGGGGCATCCGGGGGAACAGCTGCGCTAGCCTCTGAGCAAAAGAGTCCCATACTGCAAAGGCTCGTTTGGACGCACAAAAGCAGACCGGCTAAGATACTCATTTTGCCGGCCAGCTTTTCAGGATAACGTATAGCTTTCATTAATGAATCAACTCCTTGCGCACATCAGCTAAAGCATTCAGCCTACTGCGCACCTTGTCAATCTCTCCCAAATCTATTGTACAGCTAATAACCTCTTCCTCGCTGCCACCCTCAGCAATTATTTTACCACTGGGCGCAACAACCATGGAATGACCATAAAAGGGTGCTCCCTTAAAGGTACCTGCACAGTTAACAGCTATAACGAAGATATGGTTTTCTGCCGCCCTAGCCTGTGCTAAAAGATGCCAGATATCACCTCTAGCAGTGGGCCATTCGGCAGGACAGAAGATAATTTGCGCCCCTGCTAAAGCCAAATGGCGATAGAGCTCAGGGAAACGCAAATCATAGCAAATGGTGGAGCCACAGCGCACACCATCAAAATCAAAGGCGTTAAAATTATTGCCCGGCGCAAAAAATCTTTCCTCATTAAAAAGTCCGAAAAGATGCACCTTATCATACATATTCACCAGCTCACCAGTTTTGCTGATGGCGATGGAGGTATTGTACACCTTACCATCACGGCGCATCGGCATGGAGCCGGCCAGAATGCTGCACGTATGCTCACGCGCTAGACGCTGCAGCTCTGCAATTACAGAAGAGCCCTCCTCCTCTGCTTCCACATCGAGGTGTCCCAGGCTATAGCCCGTAGTCCACACCTCCGGCAGAACAAGCAGATCATGCTCCGGAGCATACTGCTCCACCAGCTGCAAAGCATGGGCCACATTGGCCGCTTTATTCTTTTCCAGAACAGCTAGCTGCAGCAGGGCAATTTTCATAATACGCGCTCCTTAGGCATCATATTATTCTTTACCAGACGACCTGCAAAGAATTTCTCCAGCTTGCGAGTGCAACGAGTGATGAAATGCTCCTTGCCACCCAAGGATTCAACCCAAACAACGGGATGTCCGGAAATTTTTGCACCGAGAACGTCCGTCATCAGCTGATCACCAATGAAGAGAATCTTGCCACCGCCCATAGCTTTAGTGATTTGCTTATAAGCCATCGGCATGGGCTTTGCAGCACGCATAATCGTACCCAGGTTAGTTTGGCGGGTAATTGCCTTAATGCGGTCGCCACCATTATTGCTGATAAGTGCCACATTAATTCCCAGCTGATGCAGCTGACGAATCCAAGTCATAGCACGAGGGCCAACCAGGTTCTTGTCGCGCGGCAGAAGGGTATTGTCGATATCAACAACAATCTTCATGTAGCCATTGCGTTTCAGCCATTTCGGAGAAATGTCAAATATAGTCTTTACTCTGTAATCTGGACAAACATACTTTAAAATCATACTACCTTATCCTTTGGAAATTTAATTTCAAATGTGGTTCCTGAGCCACATTTGCTGATTACCTCGGCGCTAGCGCCATGTACACGAATAATCTCTTTAGCAATCGCCAGCCCCAGACCAGTTCCGGGAACACTACGACAATGGGATTTTTCTACCTTGTAGAAACGCTCCCAAATAAAGGGAATATCCGCTTCAGGAATACCCTTGCCTTGATCAGCCACAGACAGCAGCACACCGCCATCTGGCAATACTTTTGCGCCTAATGATACAGTACCATTTTCTGGCGAATATTTCAAGGCATTATCGCCTAAAATCATAATTAATTGTACCATTTGGTCGCCGTCGCCTAAGATTTTGATGTTTTCGTCCACATGCACGTTAAAAATCACATGACGTTTGACTGCTTTAACACTCAACTTCTCGGCAACATTACGGACAATTACCGCAAGCGGCAGCTCGTCCATATTATTTGTAGTCAATGGATCGCTGGACTCAAGTCTACTGATGTCCAATAGCTCGCGCACCATGCGCTCCAGACGTACAGTCTCTTCATTAATGAGGGTGCGATAACGCTGCAACACCTCAGGGTCCGTGACCATACCATCGCTAATCGCTTCGTTATAGCCACGAATAATAGTAATGGGCGTACGTAGCTCATGAGAAACATTAGCCACGAAGTCACGGCGAATCTTCTCCGTGCGCTCCATTTTATTTATATAAGCACTTAAATCACTACCTAATGAGTTCAAGGAACTAGCTAACTCGGCAATCTCATCCTCACCCTGAACTGCCAACCGCCGACTATAGTCACCGGAGGCCATAGCCATGGCACTGTCCTTCATCTCAAGAACAGGTTTAATAATTACCGTGGAAAGCTTTCTAACCAAGAATAGACTCAGAATAATAGCAATGATGCCTACTATCGTTATGTAAATGTAAACATTACGCAGAAATTTTTCAAAGCCACTGAGAGGTTCAATCATTAAAATGGCGCCAGAATTACCGTTAGGAGCTTTATAGGGAACGCCCACTAAAATAACCTGCTCTTTATAATGCGGATGATAAATCTGCGATTTAAAGGATTTGCCTGCGTATATATCATGCAGAATAATTCTGATGCGATAAGAAATGCTGCTTTCCTTAATATCATTATCCAGCTTCGTAGCGTTATTCTTCAGCTCCCCAGCTGTAGGCACGCCATATTTCATAAACTGCTTTAATGAATCAGGCTCATCAGCCTTTTCCGGACCATCATAGTAGCTTGCTGCAATAAGCTCATAATTATCATCAAAAAGCCAGATACGAGCACCTACTAAACGGTCCACAGCTATGATATAGCGATAAAGCATATTCTTATCGTCCATACGGAGAAAGGACTCAATGGTCTCACCCATCTCGTGGCCCTTATCCACCAGCTCCTGTTCCTTAATTTCGAAAAAATAATCCGCAATTAAGTAGGAAATACCTGCAGTAATACCAACTACCACGATAACTATAATTACCATGAAGCTATACATCAGGCGGGTACTGAGAGATTGTTTCATGCTAGCTTATTTATCCTTAAGCTCAAACTTGTAACCAACACCCCAAATAGTAGTAATATCCCATTTAGAATTTTCAGGTATATTGAGCTTTTGACGAATGCGTTTAATGTGTGTATCTACGGTACGAGTATCACCGTAATAGGAATAGCCCCAAATCGTCTCCAGCAGCTGGTTGCGACTGAACGCTTTGCCAGGATTCGAAGCTAAGCACCACAGGAGCTCCATTTCCTTAGTAGTAAAGGTCATCTTATTGCCAAAGGCCGTTACCTGATATTGCTCCATATCAATAACAAGGCCATCATAAGCAATACGAGAGCCATCACCCTTCTTCTCCTGCGTACCTACTCGCCGCAGCACTGCTTTCACACGCGCTACAACCTCGCGAGAGTTAAACGGCTTAGTGATATAATCATCAGCACCGATTTCCAACCCAGCGATACGATCATCATCTTCATCCTTAGCGGTTACCATGATAATCGGTAAATCCGTCAGCTTACGTACTTGTTTGCAGACCTCAATGCCATCTAAAACAGGCATCATTATATCTAAAAGCAAAATATCCGGTTTTTCAGATTGCACCTTCAGAATCGCAGCTGCGCCATCCTCTGCTTCAACAACCTCGAAGCCTTCTTTTTCGAAATAAATGCGCAAAATTTCGCGAATCTGAGCCTCATCATCAGCAATCAAAATTTTTTGCTTTGTCATAGCTATCACTCCTGACATTTACATGATGTTGTATTTATTATAACACAAAATGTCCCAAAATTTTAGCTACGTCACAAAAGATTTACAGAAACAAGACGTATTTCACTAACTTTTCATGGGTTTTCATCGCATAAATTAGACATTTTTGAAATAAAGTCAAAAATCTACGTCTTTATTATTATAACATACTTTGCCTAGCTGCACAGCAAAATTTATAAAGATATGCTTTATTCATGCAAAAACTCCTGAGCAAGTTATTCTAGCAAAGCTAACCTGCTCAGGAGTAAAGCACAGCATTTGTCTAAATGTCCAACGGACTAATCAGCACTATACTTATTTTACTTCCTTCTTCATCAAAAGAGATGTCTTGATATGCAGCTCGCGGAGCTGTTTGTCGTCTACATCATTAGGAGCCTGGGTCATCAGGTCAGATGCACTCTGAGTTTTCGGGAAAGCAATTACGTCGCGGATAGAGTCACGTTTTGCCATGATCATGATCAGACGGTCCAGACCGAAAGCCAAACCACCATGAGGAGGAGCACCATATTCAAAGGCATTCATCATAAAGCCAAATTTTTCTTGAGCCTCTTCGTCAGTCAGGCCGATAGCCTTGAAGATAGCCTTTTGCACGTCACGACGATGGATACGGATGGAGCCGCCGCCGATTTCAGTGCCGTTCAGAACCATGTCATAGGCTTTAGCATATACCTTGCCCGGGTCGGTCTCGAGAAGCGGCAGGTCCTCATCACGCGGAGAGGTGAACGGATGGTGCATTGCTACATAGCGTTTTTCTTCCTCGTCGTACTCGAACATCGGGAAATCAACTACCCAGCAGAATGCCAGTTTGTCGGGGTCAATCAGGCCACGACGTTTAGCCATTTCAATACGCAGTGCGCCGAGAGCAGCAGCTACTACGGAAGGTTTATCAGCAACGAAGAACAGCAGGTCGCCCGGCTCAGCCTTAGCGGTTGCCAAGATGGCATCCATTTGCTCTTTAGTGAAGAATTTAGCAATCGGGGATTTTACATTGCCATCAGCTTGATATTGAATGTAAGCCAGGCCCTTAGCGCCATAAATGCCTACGAAATCCTTCAAAGCGTCAGCTTCACGACGAGGAATATTTGCATAGCCCTTTACGTTGATAGCTTTTACTTGGCCGCCCTTCTCCAGTACGGATTTGAAGACTACGAAGTCTGCATCTTTAACAGCATCAGCCATGTTAACCAGCTCCATACCAAAGCGCAGATCCGGTTTGTCGCTACCAAAGCGGTCCATAGCGTCATCCCAGGTCAGACGCTTAAACGGAATGGGAACCTCAATATTCAGAGCACCCTTGAAGATATGATAAATCAGGCCTTCCATCAGTGCCAGGATTTCATCAACCTCCATGAAGGACATTTCCATATCCAGCTGGGTGAATTCAGGTTGACGGTCAGCACGCAGGTCCTCATCACGGAAGCAACGAGCGATTTGGAAATAACGCTCCATGCCTGCTACCATCAACAGCTGCTTGAAGATTTGCGGAGATTGCGGCAGAGCGTAGAATTTGCCAGGGTTTACACGGCTCGGAACGAGGTAGTCACGTGCACCCTCAGGAGTGGATTTGCACAGCATCGGAGTTTCAATCTTCAGGAAGCGTTGTTCATCCAAATAGTCGCGCATCAGTTTAGCTACTTTGTGGCGCAGAATCAGGTTCTTTTGCATTTCCGGACGGCGCAGGTCCAGATAACGATATTTCAGACGCAGGTTCTCATCGGTGTCAATATCGTCTTTAATATAGAACGGAGGGGTTTTAGCCTTGTTCAGAACTTCGATTTCGCTAGCGAGTACTTCAATAGTACCAGTAGGAATGTTCTCGTTGATGGTATCCTCATCACGCAGACGAACCTTGCCCTCAACCTTAATTACATATTCATTACGAATGTCTTCAGCAGTTTTGAAGCTAGAGCCTGCAGATTCAGGGTCAGCAACTACTTGCACAATGCCGCTACGGTCACGCAGATCGATAAAAATCAGTCCGCCATGATCACGACGTTTGGAAACCCAACCGCAGAGAATAACTTTCTCGCCGGCTTGGTCTTTGCCCAGCTCACCACAGTGATGGCTGCGTTTTGCATTAATCATGTTTTAGCACCTCTACTTATGTTATAAAGTATTGAAAAAGTTAATGATATCATTAATAGCGACTTCTTGCTGCTCGCTCGTTGCCATGTTACGCACGGTAACAGCACCGCGGCTGAGCTCGTCCTCGCCAAATATTAACACCTGTTTAGCCTGGAATTTATTAGCCTGCTTCATTTGCGCCTTCATGCTACGACCATTGAAGTCGTATTCTACCTTAAAGCCAGCGCGACGCAGCTCAATGGCAGTCTTGAAGGCCAAGGTGAAGTTTTCCTGCTTCGGGCTAACGATATAAGCATCGATGGTCTCATCAAAGTCAGGCAGGAGCCCCTGCTTCTCCAGCGCCAGCAGCACGCGCTCCATACCCATGGCAAAGCCAATGCCGGGGCGTGCTTCGTCGCCGCTGATTTCCTGTACCAGGCCATCATAGCGACCACCGCCACAAACAGCGCTCTGTGCGCCCAGCGGTGCGTACTGAATTTCAAAAGCAGTTTTCGTATAATAATCGAGGCCACGCACCAGATTGTGGTCAACCTCGTACTCTACACCTGCAGCGGTGAGGAGCTCTTTTACGCCCTCAAAATGCGCCTTGCACTCGTCGCAGAGGCATTCCTCGAGGCTCGGGGCACCTACGCCCAGCTCCTGGCAATGCGGATTCTTGCAGTCGAGTAAGCGCAGCGGATTGCGATCAAAGCGACCCTGGCAGTCCTTGCACAGCTCGTCGAAGTGCGGCTTAAAGAAAGCCTGCAGCTTTTCTCTGTGCTGTGGGCGGCAGTTGGGGCAGCCAACGGAGTTAATCTTCAGCTTCAGGTCCTTCAGACCCAGCTCCTGCAGCACTTGTACGGCGAGCAGGATAATCTCCGCATCCACATTAGGACCGGGCACGCCCAGTGCCTCGATACCGAACTGGTGGAATTCACGCAGACGACCTGCCTGCGGTCTATCATAGCGGAACATGGAACCGATGTAGAAAAACTTAGTTGCCAGTCCCTCTTCCTTGCTCAGCTTGTGCTCCACATAAGCGCGTACTGCACTCGCGGTATTTTCCGGACGCAGTGTGATGCTGCGGTTGCCGCGGTCGGTAAAGGTGTACATTTCCTTCTCTACTACGTCCGTAGTATCGCCGATACCGCGCTGGAACAGCTCTGTATGTTCAAAAATCGGGGTTCTGATTTCTTTGTAACCATATTGGGCACAGATGCGACGCACAGTTGCTTCTAAATAACGCCATGCATTGACATCACTCGGCATGATGTCCTTCGTGCCTCTAGGTGCTGTAGTCAGCATTCCTCTTCCTCCTTAAATACTTCTTCTCGCTTCGCGAAGTATTCCTCCATACTCCGCGCATAAACTGCCACGTTCTTCGGCATGCTCATGCGCTGCAGATGATGCCCATCCGCAAGCGGCAGCTTCGTCGACGATGAGGGTCCAATACCTATAACGGGATGGCGTTCCTCCATCATCTGAATATTATAAATGCTCTCGGTTCCTGGCTTCGCATAACCGATATTTGCCAGATGACCCAGCATATAATGCTGTCTATATAAATAATAGGGTTCAAGGCCAATACTACAAGCGAGCTCACGCCCCTGCTCTACAAGCGCTGCTGCAGACTCAGCAGATAACTGAAAACTAGAGCCAAAAAGCGCTGCACTGCGCTTTAAGGTAAGTGTGTGAATCGTCAGATTCTCAGGCTCTAATTTTACTGCTTCTTGCAGGCTATATGCAATCTCACTTGCATTCTCACCTGGTAGGCCAATGATTAAATCCACATTCACAATGGGTATCGCGCTCGCGCGCACTTCGTCGTAGGCACGGCGAAAATCGTCCACCGTATGACGACGACCGATAAGCTTAAGCGTTTTATCATGAAAGGTCTGCGGATTCACGCTAATGCGATCTACCCCAGCCGCCTCCATAGCACGCAGCTTCTCCGAACTAAAGCAGTCCGGTCGACCTGCCTCCACGGTAAACTCCTGCACCGTAGGAAAATGCAAATATTTCTGCACCACAGCTAGGAGTCGCGCAAAAACTCTATCATTAAGACTAGTTGGTGTTCCCCCTCCAATATAAAGCGAGCGAATAGCCAAACTATGCATACTTAATAATTGTACCACATTTTGGACATCTTGTTCAATCAAATTTACAAAGTTTTGCTGAGATTCTTCATCTTCTGGCACAATTCCCGCCGGAAATGAGCAATAAGAACAGCGTGAAGGGCAATATGGCACCCCAATATAGATACCTGCATCCTGCAAACGCGTGCTATCAGGCAAAAGCTGCTTCTGCTTCACCGCAATCTGCGTCAGCATACTGCCCTGTTCATGTGGCAGAAGATATGCCTCTTTAAGATACGCTGGCAATTCTGTAGCACTTTTCCCGCCATCGAGCAGCTTATGCGCTAGCTTACCCGGGCGTACACCCGTAAGCACGCCCCAAGGCATGCTTGGTTGTGTACCACTATACTGCGACAAAAGCTTTACAACAGCGAGCTTCACACAACGCGTGAGCTCCCCACTCGTAGGCTCACACCCCTGCTCCACCGCGCAAGGCTGCTCCACTGCATATAGCTCCTGCTTAGCCTGCGTGCTCATCCTCTCCGCTTGCTTTACAAGCTGCAGCTTAGCGCGAACCACTTGTTCAGCATAGCTTATCGTAATAACATACGCACTCGCAGCACCCTGCTCCGCGCTTACTAGCTCATAGTCAAAGAACGCGGCCATGTCGCACACGGGCCGCGTCACATCAAAGCTACACAAATTATGTAGCGTAAAATATGTACTCATGGTGTTTCCACCTGTTCCTCCTCCGCATGCCATAGCTCTTTATAAAGCACACGGTAAATCGCTGCCACAGGCACAGCAAATACCATACCTAAAATACCAAACAGCTTTGCGCCCACTAGCAAGCTACCGATAACAAGCACAGGA
The DNA here is from genome assembly GCA_034117325.1 of Phascolarctobacterium sp. Classification (GTDB taxonomy): domain Bacteria; phylum Bacillota; class Negativicutes; order Acidaminococcales; family Acidaminococcaceae; genus Phascolarctobacterium_A. The sequence goes on from JAXEPX010000092.1 coordinate 18,946, forward strand.
TGCAAATCTATGCGCTGCCCCATGATTTTCGGCATCAGGAAATTGGCATCCAGCTGATAATAAACAGCATAGAAAATCGCCACATGCAGCGCTGACTCGGGACTTTGCCCATAGGCAAGGAAAATCGCCGGTACAGCACCCATAATAGGACCTACTACAGGCACAGTCTCCGCTAAAATAGCCCAAAAACCCAGCACTAAGGGATAATCAATACCCAAAATAGCTGTACCCAAGGTAATTACCATACCGGAAATAAAGCTTAGCTTAAACAAGCCTCTGACATAAGCGCTCAGAGTGCGCCCAATATCATCAAGCACATGCGCAGCTCGTTCCTGCACGTCATAATTAAAAAGATTGATAAACATTGCGCGCAAATCGCGCCAATCCTTCAGGAAATAAAAAGCCAAAAACGGCACAATAATTAAGCCAATTAAGTTAGAAACAATCTCCAAGCTGCTACGAAACAAATTACGCAAAACAGCACCCACAAAACCCATTGCCCAGTTAACCAAGCCATCCGTCAGCATATCAAAGCTTGACGGAAGCATAGGAATCTTTGTCGGGTCCTGCAGCATAGCATCAAGATCCTGAATATTGGATTTCGCTGCCAACGCAGGTAGCTTCACTAAAAGCTCATTCATCTGTCCAAAGAGAGGCAGGATAATAAAAGCAATCGCAATCGTTAAAAAAATAAGAAAGCCAAGTAAAGAAATAACAATCGCTACAGCGCGCGATAATTTAATCAGGCCATGCGCTACCCGCACCTGCGTAATCATATTTACCAGGGGATACAGCGCAAATGCTAGGCCAATTGCCAGCAAAATCGGCAGCATAAACCCTGCCAATAAATACAATACATAGGACACACCCGCCGTCACCACTAGCTTAAACCATGTGCTATTTTTTATTTGGCTCCAATACTTAAAGTTCATTATTTATTGCAGGAAAGGATTCCTGCGGCGCTCCCAGCCCACGGAGGTTTGCGGACCGTGACCGGGCAGCAACGTTACACCATCATCTAAAACAAGAATTTTATTACGAATGGAATCTAAAATCACCTTATAGCTACCACCGGGTAAATCAGTACGACCGATGGACTCGCAGAAAATCGTATCGCCTACAAAAGCGAATTTATTTTCTTTATTATAGTAGCACACACCGCCCTTAGTATGCCCCGGAGTTGCCAGCACTTCAAACTCCATGCCACCTAAAGCAATAACCTCACCATCGGTTACCAGGTTTTCTGCCGGCGCACACTCAATGTTCACACCAATAAAGAAGGAGAGATTAACATCGGCCTTCGTTAAAGCCTCCTTATCACCTTCACTTACATACACAGGCGCTCCCGTTGCCTTGCGCACCTCATTCAAAGCACCGATATGGTCGCTATGACCATGAGTCAGAAAAATGCCAACTACCTTCTCCACACCCGCATGCGTCACGAGCTCCATAATGGCCTCGCAATCCGCACCCGGGTCCACAATAATACCCTCATGAGTAGCCTCATTCACAGCGAGGTAGCAATTAGTCGCCAGCATGCCCACCTCTTGTTTATATAATTTCATAGGGATAATCACTCCAATCCAAAAGTATACTTCAAACAACATATAGAATCATACAGTAAAATAAGTAAATATCAATATTGCGGAATGAATATGAATTTTAGTGAGTAAGGGCATGGTACAATAGAAATTGCGATACTGTCTGAGCGATAGCGAGTTTATCGCAATTTCGTAATTGTAGCGCCCGAAACGAGCGTAAAAATTCATTTTGAATGTAGCAATATGATATTTACGAATATACTACCCGACATATCATAGTATCCTAGAGCTATCTAAAATAATCGTCACCGGCCCATTATTCACGAGCTCCACCAGCATATGCGCCCTAAAGACACCTGTCTCAACCGGCAGTCCCTTCGCACGACAATCTGACACAAAGCGCTCATAATAAGCATTCGCAATCTCCGGCTTCGCCGCCTTATCAAACGAAGGACGCTTCCCCTTGCGACAGTCACCGTAGAGCGTAAACTGACTCACCGCCAAAATCGCGCCACCAATATCCTGCACAGAAAGATTCATCTTGCCCGCCTCGTCCTCAAAAATGCGCAAACCACACACCTTATCCACGATATAAGCCAAATCCTTATCAGTATCGCCTTCAGCCACACCTAGCAGCACGAGCAGACCACGCTCCACCTTACCAGTAACAGTGCCATCAACCGTTACGCTCGCTCTATCAACTCTTTGTACAACTGCTCTCACAAGCACTAACCTCCTACCTGCCGCTCACTACCATGAACTATATACTATTGTCAACACGTTAACAAGCACAGCAAAGTAAAATAGCTTTATTTACGCTTTCCTGCGTTGCCAATTGTAGAGAACACACGCTCCACAGTGTACACGCCCTTCATGCGGCGAATACGATTCATTACGTACTCCAGCTGCTCCAGGCTTGTAATATCTAGGCCCATATGAGTCGTAGCCATTTTATTCTTATCAGTATGACAGCTCAGCGAGAAAATATTCAGCTTCGCCTCACTAGTAACATTCATGATATCGCTCATCATACCAGGTCTATCCTGCGAGGTAATCATAATATTTACCTTATAAACATCATCAATACCCACATCCCAGGAAACCTCGATAAGACGGCTCTGCTCATCAGGGTTATTACTCAAAACATTCGGGCAGTCTGCTCGATGCACGGACACACCACTGCCGCGCGTAATATAGCCAATAACAGGGTCACCAGGGATGGGGCTGCAGCAGCGCGCCAGCTTAACCATGATGCCCTCCTCGCCCTTAACGAGAATGCCATGACTAGCCTTAGCCTTCGACTTACGCGGCTTCAGCTCCGCCAATACCTGCGCTAAATCCTTAGTAGTCTCCAGCTTTTGCTCCTTCTTATAGAGCTCAACCAGCTTGGACATAACCGTGTTCAGAGTTACACCACCATAGCCAAGGGTTGCCAGCAGATTTTCGTCCGTGTCGATACGTAGCTTGCTGCCAACAGTCTTCAACTTATCAGGAGTCATCAGAACCTTGATATCATAACCTAGGCGCTTGACCTCGCGCTCCAGCATCTCGCGGCCCTTCAGGATATTCTCCTCACGACGCTCCTTCTTAAACCAATTTTTAATTTTATTACGTGTATCACTGGAGCCTACGATATTAATCCAGTCGCGGCTAGGACCATTGGACTGTTTAGAGGTAATGACCTCCACAATATCGCCATTCTTCAGCGAATAGTCAAGAGGCACAATGCGGCCATTGACCTTCGCACCCACACAACGGTTACCTACATCCGTATGAATGCGGTATGCAAAGTCGATGGGCACACTACCCACAGGCAAATCAATAACATCTCCACGGGGCGTGAAAACGAAGACCTCGTCGGCAAAAATATCCATTTTTACCGTATTCACGAAGTCACGAGAATCATTCATATCATTATGCCATTCCAGCAGTTGACGCAGCCAGGATAGCTTGGCATCAAAGCTCTTATCAGCACCGGTAGCGGGCTTAGAGCCACCGCTCTCCTTATAGCGCCAGTGAGCAGCGATACCATACTCACTAATGCGATGCATCTCAAACGTACGAATCTGAATCTCCAGCGGCTGACCGCCTGCACTCAATACTGTAGTATGGAGAGACTGGTACATATTGGACTTAGGTACAGCTACATAGTCTTTAAAGCGACCAGGAATAGGACGCCACATGCTGTGTACAATACCCAGTGTGCCATAGCAATCCTTTACAGTATCAACTAAAACACGAATAGCCAATAAATCATAAATTTCACTTAACTGCTTATGGTCACGCAGCATTTTCTTATGAATGCTGTAGAAATTTTTCGGACGGCCCTGAATTTCGCAACGAATCCCTGCCTTTTCCACAGCCTCCTTTAAGGTCGCCATAGCATCATTAATCATAGCCTCGCGTTCACGACGCTTGATTTTTACCTGCTCCATCAAATCGTAGTAGATATCCGGCTCCATATAACGGAAGGCCAAATCCTCTAGCTCCCATTTAATAGCAGAAATACCCAGACGATGCGCCAAAGGAGCATAAATTTCCAGCGTTTCGCGGGAAATAGACTGCTGCTTATGCACAGGCATGAACTTCATGGTGCGCATATTATGTAATCTATCCGCAAGCTTAATCAAAACTACGCGGATATCACGCGCCATAGCGAGAAACATCTTGCGATAGTTTTCAATCTGACGATCCTCTTTAGAAATATATTCAATCTTGCCCAGCTTGGTCACACCATCTACTAGGTTGGCCACAACCACCCCAAAGCGCTCCTTAATATCGTCAAGAGTATAATCTGTATCCTCGACAACATCATGGAGAAAGGCTGCTGCCAGTGTCTTGTCATCCATTTGCAAACCAGTAAGAATGCCAACTACACCAATCGGATGAATAATGTAAGGCTCACCTGATTTACGTACCTGTGTTTTATGTGCTTCTGCAGCCAGCTCATACGCTTTACGCACGAAAGCAACCTGCTCCGGGCTAAGATAAGCTTCTATTTTGACGAAAAGCTCGTCCGCATTACTAACATTTACTGTTGAGGGCATAAAATCCCCACTCCCATCCTAGCGTCAGCCTCGTAGCAGCTCATACTGCCCCTGACGCATATTTTTTGAATATACTGCCTCAAGCTGAGGTCGCAGCTCCTGTAAGTGTACATATAAGGGCGAACACTCTAGCTGCGTTTTATTTATAACATTACCTTTTATTATACCATCTTTTATGGTTATAAAACCAAGCTCCTCCATAATTTTTAAAGCATTTTCGCTTACGTATTGGCTATCCTGTGCTAATAGCTCCGCTAAGGGCAGCTCCGACCTTTCAGCTAAATGTTTATGCACTACATAGCGAAAAGCTGTTGCCATCTCTTCGCGCTGGGGATAATCCACAGGAATTCTCCTCACTACTCTATTATAATCCACTTGATTAAACAGAAGATACAGTGATTTAGCCCGGCCACGTAATCTTTTTACCATAGGAGCCAAGGCTGCACTCGGGATATCATAAAAAACTATATGCTCCTGTATTTCAGCAGCTAGCCTTTGCTCATCCCCTAGCATTGGGTACTCCTTAAGCTCTAAATAGGGAGTTAAAGCCTCTCTTCTGAGCTCAGCAGGTAAATTTTGCAAATCATTTACATATACTGACAGCTTATTGTGTACCTTTGCCAAATTTCGCAAAAGCTCGTATTTATTAATACCCTTATAGCGATAATCGCCTAGGCTTAGCTGCTGTTTAATACTCATCGCATGCAGCTGTACACTGGTCTCTTCACGCCAGATGTTAATTTTAGGTTGAAAAGCCACATCGGCAATCATATTATCGAACATGTAATTCAGAAGCTCTGCCTGATTCCACATGACACAGCGATATGAATAATCTCCCTTATCCAGATTAAAGGTCAGATGATTTTGTTCCCTGCCCATGGCTCGAGCATTATGTATGAGTGCATGATGAAAGGCGAAAACAGGGGCTTGATTATTACAGCCACAAGGCTCCAAAAGCTGGAGCTGCTCTAAATCCTGTAATGTAATCTCGCCTTTATCCCCAATAACACAGTCAACTACCTGATGGGGCTGATAATCCTCCTCTTGCAGGTGACTGCGTACATACTCCTTAAAGCGCCGTGTAAACTCCTCCACCTTCTGCGCAGGTAATGTCAAGCCTGCCGCCTGATGATGTCCACCATATTGACTTAAGATATCACTTTCAGCAGCAATAGCCTCATAAAGGTTCAATGCAGGTATACTCCTACAGCTCCCCTTAGCCATATCCCCGGAAAGGCTCATCAAAATCGTCGGCAAATGATATTTCTCAACTAAACGAGAGGCCACGATACCAATTACCCCTTGATGCCAACCCTCGCTAGCCAAAACAATAGCTGTATCAATATGCTCCTCCTTAGCCAGGAGCGCTTCCGCCTCATCCTGAATCTGATGGCAAATCTCTTGACGCAGAGCATTTTCACGATTCAACTCTGCCGCAATGGTATGCGCCTTATGTTCATCGTCTGTTACAAGAAGCTCAACAGCTCTCTGCGCGTGCTCCAAACGACCTACTGCATTCAGGCGCGGTGCTAACCCGAAGCCAATATTGTCGGAGCCTATTTTCTCACTATCCAGGCCACTGGCCTCAATCAAGGCTCTTAAGCCAACGAGCTGAGTATTACGCATAGCCTTTAAGCCACGACGTACTAACTCACGGTTTTCCCCGACTAGAGGCACAATATCGGCCACAGTACCTAAAGCAGCTAACTCCGTATATCCCTCCCAAGTAGGAAGTTTACCAGGCTTCCCCTGAGCCAAGGCTTGACACACCTTAAAGGCAATGCCAACACCACTCAGCTCCTTAAAGGGATAAGCATCGTCAACCTGCTTCGCATTAACAATGGCATAGGCAGGCGGCAGCTGTTCCGGCACAGTATGGTGATCCGTAATAATAATATCCAGGCAAGCAGGCGCGTTTTCAACCTCATGCAGGCCACTAATGCCGCAATCCACTGTAATCACCAGTGTCGTGCCACCCTCAGCAATATGCTGCAACGCCTCGTCGTTCAGGCCATAGCCCTCGCTCTTGCGCTGCGGAATATAGGTTGCAATACGCGCACCCCTGCTTTTTAAATAGAGATAGAGCAAAGATGACGCACTAATCCCGTCCACGTCGTAATCGCCATAGACAGTAATCTGCTCGCCCTGCTCCAATGCCCGTTCAATGCGACGCACAGTTTTCTCCATGTCCTTCAACAGGAAGGGATCATGGAAGGGAGTCATACTGCCATATAAAAATTCGCGCATGGACTCCGTATCATTCATGCCTCGTTCCAACAAAATCCCCGTAACTAGGGGAGAAATTCCCAGCTCGGCAGCGAGGCAGCCAGCCTTGTATTTGTCATACTCGCGTATTTCCCAAATACGCTCCTTCGCAATCATTTTGTATTGCCTGCCTCAGCGTTCTTGCTTTCATTTTTCACAGGCTCCTGCTCCTTAACAGGTTGATCGTGCAGCTGCTGGGTATGCTGTAGCATGGAAATGCGCTCTGCAAGACGTTTGTTTTCGGTCTCCAATTTCTGCATCTCCTCCTGCATTTTTTTATCACGCAGGTAATGCTTGGCCTTCATGGCCAGGAGGAAGCACGTCGCCACCAAAACGCCCATTAAGAACGAACCCATAATTACTAGCACCAGCGAAGAAGAAAAGCTCCAGAAAATAAAGTTCAAGGATACTGTTACCGCATTCTGTACTGCAAATAAGGCAACAATAATACTTAAGATAATCACAAAAATCAACAATGGCATCTGTATCAGCTCCTTTGCAGAGTAATAAGAAATTATTTTTTATAACTTGTAATATTCTCCTAGGAAGTTACATTTTCCTGCCTCATGAAGGTAATTTTTTCGAAAAACGCATGTATACATGTACACTATGTAAAGCAGTTGAAGTTTCTGACCACATATACTTTATTACCATGTAAAAAGGCTAACGAAGAGTAGTAAGCTCCACGCTAGCCTTAATTCACTTCTAGTAAAATATTTTAGAAATATTCATTAATAAAATTAGTACATTTCGGGAAAAGCTTGTCCAGCAGCGTCAGCTTCTCCTCAGCGCCAGCCTGCACACGAATGCGACCAGCTGCGTATAATTCGCTCGCGTTATAGGCACCGAAATAAAGTTGCGTGAACGCACCCATATCCATGATAATTTCTTCCGCATCCAGCGTGCTCTTCACATTCAGCTCGCCCGGTCCCAGCTGCAGCTTCACTAGATGATTATTACGATTAATCAGCTTATCCGTCAGGAGCAACACCACACTAGCAGCGGGCATATCCGCAGACACGGTTAGCTCCAACAGCGCCTTGCGTGCATCGAGGCAGCGCGCCATCATGAAGGGCTCTAGCGTGCCCGTCAGCTTCTGATTAGCAAAGCCAAGATACGTGCTATCGTCATAGGTCGCCAACCATTTTACACTCTCAGCCGAGCTTTGATGCATAGCTACATATTGCAGCAACCGATTGCGTGCAGCAAAATCAACAGCCATAAGCTCGTGAATCGTCAAGCAGTCTTCCGCGATATAATAGAACATATAGCCACAGGGCTGCTCCTTGCGATAGACCACAGCGCACTGCATGCCTTCCAACGCATGCACAGTTAAAAGCTTATTCCATTGAAAATGCGTGCGCAGGGGCACACCGTTATAGCGTGATGTCAGCTGAGCGTAGAGTGTTGCCAACACAGCTTCAGCAGCAGCCAGAGCTTCCGCATCAGGACGCAGAGCTAAACGCTCGACAGCAAGCTCCTTGCCCTGCGCACCTGCCAGCTCCCGTCCCAGCTCTGCCAACGGCAGCTCATAGCCATGACGGTAATAGCAGTAGGCAAATTCATAGGGCAGATAAATCCCCGCTTGAATAGGCATTAGCGTCGCAAAGGTAAAGCCCTCGGAGCGCAGTACCTCAAATGTCGTCTCAAATAAGGGCTCCACTAAATGCTGCCCACGTGCCTCAGGTGCCGTTGCCACGCCCACTAAATAGGGCACCAGCTGCTCCCTACCACGTATACGCAGCATATAGGGATTAATATGCACCATCGTGCGCAGCTTCTCACGCACGCCCTTCGGAGCCTCGCTGTAGCCGCCGATCACCATATTATTTTTGCCGCAATACTCGTTGAAATAATACTGAAAGAAAGGTGTATCCTGCTTTTCAAAGCAGTAATCCCAGAGCTCACGCACCTGGTCCATTCTCTCCTCATTGACTACGCGATAAATCATGCTCCACCTCAAGAAAAAAGCAAATTTTATTTAAAATATACGTTGTATTTTTTCACCATGAACTCAGGATGTAGGTCTTCCTTCGCCTTGCGCAGACCAGGGATTCCCATATCCTCCTCACGATTCAGATACACGACATCATCCCACGCATGCGCTGCGAATTCCTTCGTCATGGCTGTGTACAGACCGCGCACATCATGGCGCGCCTTCTCCACATGCAGCACTGCCGTGTCCTCATTAATCTTCTTGCCAAAGCTAAAGGCTTGTATCTTGCCATCAAAGCGAATCGCTCCCCCGCGTAGCTTCAGCTGCTCAAAGCTCAAGAAAGCCTGCTGAATCGCCAGCTTTTCACATGCTACACTCGGGTCCTCTACCACATGCCTATCGCACCAATTCTCGCCAAATTCGAGGCACTCGCGCATATTAGCAAAGGTAATTGGCTCATAGGTAAAATCAGGATGCGCCTTACAAAAGGCATTATAGTGATTCTTCTGCCCATGCAGCTTGCGACCACTTAAAGAAGCCAATTTTTCGCGCAGATACACGTAATCCCAATTATCCCTATCTTCAACATACTCTAAACCAGGCAGCACCTTTTCAAAGCGCTCAATAGTAAAATCATAAACGCCATGCATCTCAAAGGGCTCACCCTTATGCTCCACACGCAGCGCTTCAATCAAAGCAGGCAAATCCTCATCGCGTCCGCCGAAGGGCTGCAAATAAAACATCACATCATTGCGCTTCACGCGATAAAGCAGGAAATCACGCCATACGCACCAGGAAATACCGTAGCAATCACGCCACACATAGTTATTAGAAAAGGCACATTCACTGCCTCTTTGATGACTTTTGGAAATATAGCTTTCGAACAATGGCTTTTGTGCCAAGGTTACCTTTTGGAATTCTAAAATTGTCAGGACCCCCTTATTTTGCAGGGCATTCCTTAGCTACAAAGCCTTCATAAGCCTTCTGTAGCTGAGTCACCAGTTCGCCCGGCTTGCCGCCATTAATAAAGCCGCGGTCAATCTTAGTTACGGGCATAAATTCACAGCGCGGACCGCACAGGAAAGCCTCGTCAGCCTTCAACGCGAATTCCTTATCGAAAGCACGCTCGATAATCTGCAGGTCGAGATCCTTGGACAGGCGCTCCATCAGCAGGCGGCGTACCACATTTTTATGGATAAAATTATTTTCCGGATGGGTCCAGAGCACGCCATCCTTGTAAATGAAGAAGCTGGACTCAGTGGACTCAGTAATTTTGCCATCACGAACAAAGAGTGCATCAAAGGCGCGGCTAATCGTAGCCTTTTGTCTAGCCACAACCTCGGGCAGACGGTTCAGCGTATTAACATCGCAGCGTGCCCAACGCTCGTCCTTTTCAGTAATAACATTCACACCCTTAGCACGCTTTTCAGCCAGCTCAGCGCGGTCCACCGGTACGGCAAACATCGTCAGACGAGGTACGCAGGGCTCGGGATATGCCAGTCCATAGGGTGCACTACCGCGAGTAATTTGCGTGTAAATCTCACAGTTTTCATAACCAGTAGCTGCAATCAGATTTTCGTGAAACTCCACCAGCTCCTCAATCATGTACACGCCAGGAATTTTCACAGAAATAACGCTATCAAAAAGATTATTCATCAACGGCAAAATTGCGAAGCTACGGCCATTATAAACAGGCACGATTTCAAAAACACCATCGCCAAAATTATGGCCACGGTCATTTACATCCACAAATGCCTCTTCCATAGGCATAATTTCACCATCAATTAACACTAAATTTGCTTTTACTTCACTCATGAGTATTCCTCCATATAAGATTATATAGTATAATGGTCTAGTATCTAAATATCATCTTATTATACACTATTAATGCGATTTTGGCAAAAATTGTTAGTACTCTCTGCGCTACTTTCACATATATTCTACAATTTTAGTAAGTTTTTCTACTTTTTATTAAAGCAATTTTTAAAGGAGTTACCAATGAGCCATTTACCGACAATTATCACGGACCTTGCTATGATTCTACTCGTCGCAGGCGTCACCACGATTTTATTTAAGAAAATTAATCAACCCCTCGTACTCGGTTATATCGTTGCAGGATTTATTACAGGTCCCAATTTCTCCTTTTTCCCAACCATTACAGACAGTGTTAACGTCCAGTCTTGGTCAGAAATCGGTGTTATCTTTCTCCTCTTTGCCCTAGGTCTGGAGTTTAGCTTTTACAAGCTAAAAAAAGTCGGTAGTACCGCTTTTATTGCGACAGCAGTGGAAATTTTGGGTATGCTCGCCATGGGCTATTTTGCCGGGACTTTATTAGGGTGGAACCACATGGACAGTCTCTTTTTAGGAGGCATGCTCTCCATGAGCTCCACGACGATTATCATTAAAGCCTTTGATGACCTCAATCTACGTGGTCAAAGCTTCACAGAGGTCGTCTTCGGCATCTTAATTGTCGAAGACATTGCCGGTATTGTCATGATGGTTATGCTCTCCACTATGGCTGTAGCTACTAGCGGTATTTCCTCGGTTGAGCTACTGATGAGCATTGGCCGTCTAGGCTTCTTCCTTATCCTCTGGTTTGTTCTAGGCATGTACCTAGTACCAAGCTTTTTTAAATGGGCGCAAAACCTAATGAATGACGAAACTTTAGTTGTAGTTTCCATCGGACTCTGCCTCGGCATGGTGTATCTAGCTACCCACCTCGGCTTTTCCAGTGCGCTCGGTGCCTTTATCATGGGCTCACTCATCGCTGAAGCTCCGAACGCTGAGCATATTGAGCACCTCGTAGCCCCAATTAAGGATTTATTTGGCGCCGTTTTTTTCGTCTCCGTCGGTATGATGGTTAACCCTGCTCTGCTAGTCGAGCATTGGCTTCCTATTCTAGTACTAGTAATTGCAACTATTGGTGGCAAACTTTTCTTCTCTACCAGCGGCGTTTTAGCTTCAGCACACAGCCTCAATACCTCTGTACATTGTGGCTTCGCTTTAGCTCAAATTGGCGAATTTTCCTTTATCATTGCTTCCCTAGGTATGAGTCTGGGTGTTATCAGTGAGTTTATTTATCCTATTATTGTAGCAGTTTCTGTCATTACCACCTTTACTACACCGTTTTGTATTATGCAAGCAGAACCTGCCTACCAAAGCATGCTTAAACTCCTCCCTCCCAAGCTCATCACCTGGTTGGTCCGCTATACAGATAGTGATATAGAAAGCTCCAAGGGCGACCAGGACTGGAAGAACCTGCTCACGAGCTACGTTCTGCACATGGTAATTTACGTGACGCTGCTTTTCGCCATTATGCTGGGCTCTAGCCTCTACTTGCTGCCCTACCTTAAAACTACGCTAGAGCTGCCCTATGCTAATTTGATTGCCGCAGGACTGACGCTGCTCGTCATGGCTCCCATCCTGCGCGCCGTCCTAGTTAATAGAGCGGGCAACGCGGAGCTCTTCTCCATCCTTTGGTTCAAGCGTCGCGCCAACCATTTGCCCCTGCTGATTCTTGTTTTCGGCAAGGTACTCGTAGCCTCCTCCTCACTCTACTTCGTCTTTAACGACTTAGTAGGACTGCACGGACTTTTAGCCTGCGCTGCCATCGTTGTAGCAGTTTACTTCATTGCCTCCAGCGACTGGCTCATGGGCGAATATCTGCGCATTGAGTCCCGCTTCCTTGTTAACCTTAACGAAAAGCATATGCGTAAGCATCGTGAAAGCGAGCAAAATGAAGTTAGTTCAGCTGAGCAACCCAACTGGTTCGACGAGGAGCTCGTACTTGCCAGCTACCACGTGGCTGACGATTCTCCCATCATTGGCAAATCCATGAAGCAGCTCGGCGTACGTCAATACTATGGCTGCAACGTGCTGCAAATTCGCAAGGGTCCTACGACGATCGATATGCCCGGTGGCGAACAAGTTGTGAGCAAGGATAATAGCCTGCTCCTTATCGGCACTGCCAGCCAGCTAAAGATTCTTGATGCCGCTATTATCCAACGCCACCTAAAGCTCCATCGTGAAAAAGGGCCGCTCACCCTGCGTCAATTCATGCTGGAAAATCATGCTAGCGACGAGCAGGATTTTCTCTCGCTCGCGATTACCATTGATAAGCATTCACCCCTCTTGGGCAAATCCCTAAAGGCGCTCGACCTACGCCAAAAGTGGAGCTGTCTAGTCATCGGTCTTGAGCGTGGCGCCTTTACCATTACGAATCCCAATGTCTCCTTAGTATTTGAGGAAAACGACCTGCTCTGGGTTTTGGGTAAGCAAAAGATGATGAACACGCTGATTCGCGAAGAGATACTGTAAAGCATCAACTAGCATAGCATTTTATCATAATATACGAAAATACCAAGCTTATTCACGAGCAATCTATACGCACAAAAATCTGTTCCTATCGCATTTCGCGACCCAAAACTTTCTAAATGCTTTATTAGCATAAAAAAACATCTTTCCTTTTATTGAGGAAAGATGTTTTTATTTTTGTAATTATTCAAGCAAACTTAGTTTGTTAGTTTAAGTTACACTTTCTAAAGCACTCTTATGTCTTTTGTAAAGCATGGCATATCAATAATATTATGCTAATTACTAAACTAATGCTTCGCAACCTTTGCGGCGCGCACCTGAATCAGCTGCGCAGCGATGGAAACTGCGATTTCCGCAGGCGTCTCGCTGCCTATAGAAATGCCAATGGGCGTTGTAATGCGTGCCAAATCAGCCTCACTATAGCCATCGGCTAGCAAAGCTTCCCGCGCCAAACGTGCCTTATTCCTACTGCCCATAATTCCAATATAACAAGCAGGCGTGTGCAGCAAATAGCGCTCGCAATTCGCATCATGCTCATGCCCGCGCGTCATCACTACAGCATAATCCTGCTCTGCAATAGCACAAGCTTGCTGCAAATGGCAATAATCCACCTGCTCTACGCGTACTGCATCTGGAAAATACTCTTTGCTTGCAAATTCTGCCCTATCATCGAGGACGATGCATTTAAAATCAAGATGGCTCAAAAGCGGCACCAGCTCCCGCGCCACATGCCCTGCGCCGAAGACGTACACGCAGCCATCATAGCCATAGCCCTCGACATAATAATATTTGCCATCTAAAAGCTTCAAACCGCGATGCGCAGCCTCATGATAAGGCTTCACCTTCAGCTCCTGCGCCATCTCTCCAGAAAGCGGTAGCTCTAACTCCACAGGGTTCCCCTGCTCCAAGGCTTCATACACCTGAGCAAAATAAGATAAGCTATCCTCTGCGCAATATGTAAACAGCAGCTGACAATAGCCACCGCAGGCCATCCCCGCATGCTCCGTCAAATCGAAGGTCTGCACGAAGCTCTCTTTTTTCTCACGTAAACATTCCTGAGCCTTTAGCACAGCAGCATACTCCATACCGCCACCGCCAACAGTACCAGCAACCCATCCACTAGCATCCACCAGCATATGTGCTTCCGCATTCCGCGGAGTAGAGCCCTCGCTATGAACGAGGGAAACGAGATAAAGAGACTGCTTTTCGTTTAACTTTTCTAATATGATTTGTACAAGTGTTTTCATAGAAAGTAAAAATTCCTCAGTCACCTTCGGTGACAGCTCCCTTTGAAAAGGGAGCCTTTCATAAAGCTCACATTAAAATTTCCAAGCTATAGTAAATTGAGCAATTAGCTTATCGGCTAGGCGAACATTGAGATTTGCAGTGAATGAGTGGCTGGTTCAATGGAAGCGAGTGGTTTAATATGCTATCGTTTTTATCGAACAAGATGGTACCCCGAAGCTTCCTAATTGAACCCCACGAAATGAACGGCCGCAAATCTCAGTGAGCCGCCGATATCTAATTGCGAATTTCTATAAAATATAATTTATATACTTATCGTTTATTCATATACCCACACACGAGCTCCAGCACGCTCCCCGCAATGCACCTTGCCTTATCGCTAATCGTAAAGCAATTCGCCAGCTCCTCCTGCCGTGGGTCAATATCTGCAATCTTAAACCCACGCGTCACGACAAAGCCCTCGCGAATCATCCCGCGAATAATCCCAGAAAGCGTCGCATAAACTGGCGTCACCACGCCGTCAGCCCCGTGAATCTCCGCAATAACCTGCCCCTGATCCACAATAGAGCCAATATCCTGTACAATATGCAACACGCCCTCAGCCTCCGCATGCAGCACACGTTCCTTGCCAAAGCCTGCAATCACGCCCGGAATGCCGCTGTTCGGCGCCGCCGCACCACTACGAATAATGCGTCCTAAATTATGCCCGCGCTTCGTCTCCACCACAGCATGCACATCCACACCAGCCACAAACCCTGGTCCTAGCGCAATCGTTAACGGAGCCATATCCATGCGCGTTCCTAAATTGCGTTTCGCAATAATCGCATCAATCACAATATCAGGTCGCAAAATATCCACGCAAGCTGCAGCATCATCCACCAGCACAGGCACCTTACCCGCTTGCCAAACTGCCACAGCCTCGCTCAAATTTTCAATGCGCACACCCGTCATGCCTTCAACCGTCGCCTCACCGGCGTAGACAGCTTCACTCAGCGCCACCTGTCTGCGAATAGCTGCAGGCTGCGCACATTCAAGCACCAAGGGCTCAAAACCAGCGCTCCACAGACGATGAATCACGCCCGTCGCCAGATCCCCGCCCCCGCGCACGATAATCCGTAAATTACTCATTTTTTACTCCCCCAGCCACTAGCGCAAACCACGCTCGCAGCCACGTAACCAAATTCTATCCTTAGCAATACCTTGCTCCACTAGTAACGCTTGCACATTCTTAACCCTCTCCTGTGCTACGAGGTCGCATTTATTCAATACAATATAAAACTCCCGCTCATCCACAGCCTTGCGCGAGCCCTGCTCGCTTACTAAAAGCAGCGCCAGCTTAGCCTCATCCATAAGCGCATTGCAGCTAGTTGCGAAAATCTTCTCGCCCAACTGCCAGCGAAAGCAGACCTCCTCCAGCGTTTTACCTAAAGCGTCCAAACCACAGACAGCTATGACAAGATCACTATCAGCTAACAGCACGGGCTCGTGCGCAGCAGGCACCTTGCAGGGCATGCGCTTCGCCCCATCGGCCTCAATAAACGCTATGTCGCAGGCTGCTAAAACCTGCTCTAGCAGCGCTTCACTCGGCCTAGTCAGCTTACCCGAACCTTGCTCTACCTCGCCAATCACGGCATATAGACCTCTTTGCCAAAGCTGCTCCACTTCGCATAGATTCCGCGCATACACGCAAACCTGAGGTGTCCAAATATGCGTCGTCGTCAAGCAGGCTACTTTTTTGCCTAAGCGAGCACACTGCTCCGCCAATTCATACATCAACGTCGTCTTGCCGCCCCCGCCCACGAGGGAAACGATATGCTTTGATTTATCCTTTAAAAAACTCCACGGGCATTCATTCATGCACGGTACTCCAATAAATTTAAGCTTACTTATTCTTCCTACCTGTATCCTCACCATGACCTGTCGGCTGATAATACTGCGCCCCGCGCAGCTCATCGGGCAGATACTGCTGCTCCACCCAGCCTCCTGGAAAATCATGGGGATATTTATACGTCAAGCCATGACCTAGAGCCTTTGCCCCTGGATAATGTGCATCACGCAAATGCTTCGGCACGGTGCCACAGTTGCGTTTGCGCACGTCCTGTCGCGCCATCGCAATGCCCATGTAGGCGCTATTGCTCTTCGGCGCATTGGCAATATAGCACACGGCCTCCGCCAGAGGAATCTGCGCCTCCGGCCAACCTACGAAATCAGCCGCCTGGGCTGCAGCATTCGCCACTACGAGCGCCTGCGGGTCTGCGAGGCCGACATCCTCCGCCGCACAAATCACTATGCGACGGGCGATAAAGCGTAGGTCCTCCCCGCCCTCAATCATCCGCGCCAGATAATGCAACGCCGCATCGGCATCGCTACCACGCATACTCTTGATAAAGGCGCTAATAATATCATAATGCGCATCACCCTTTTTATCGTAGCGCTGCATCGCCGTACCAATGACGCTACGCAGCACCTCCGTAGTCAGCACGCGCTCGCCTTCACCTGCGAGCGGCAGCATGAACTCTGCCTGCTCTAGGATATTCAGCGCGCCCCGCGCATCCCCTGCCGCAAAGTCGGCAATAATGCGTAGCGCTTCCTCCTGCGCGACAAAGCTGCCACCAAAGCCACGCTCCGGGTCCGCAATGGCACGCTGCAAAATCTGCACTAGATGCTCGGGCTGTAGCTTTTCTAGGCGCACCACCTTCATTCGCGAAAGCAGGGGCGAATTAATTTCGAAGAAAGGATTTTCCGTAGTCGCACCAATGAGCACAATGGTGCCATTTTCGACGTATGGTAACAGTACGTCCTGCTGCGCTTTATTAAAACGATGAATCTCATCGATAAAAACTATAGTACGCCCCAAGCCACGACGCTGGTCATCCTGCGCCTTGCTAATGAGCTTGCGCAGCTCGGGCACGCCGCTCGAAACGGCGTTAATAGAAACGAATTGCTCCCCTGTGACGTGGGCAATAACCTGTGCTAACGTAGTCTTGCCCGTACCAGGCGGTCCATAAAAGAGTACGGACTGCAGCATATCACGCTCAATCATCCGCCGCAGTGGACTTTCTGCGCCCACAGCCTTCTCCTGACCTACGAAGTCACTCAGCTGCTCAGGTCGCATCCTATCCGCTAACGGCTTCATTTGTCTATTTTCACTTGCAAACAAATTACCAAATAAGTTGTCCATAAGCTACACCTATATAATTATTATACCAAGACAGCAGAGAGTGTACCAGATACGAACAATGGCGACGACGGCGTACTATAAGTACGTCTAGGAGCCATTGTGAAGTAGATGGTGCGCTATATGCTGTCGCGATTTATCGTCTATAAAAATTAATCCCCACAATGCCGTTCATACTCTCCTGTTTTGAACCTGCATGTGCAGGTGGGTGCCTTCTCTCCAGTCGCAAAAGTCCACTCAAAGGAGGCTGGTTTTTGAAAGGAGAAGTATCAGGCTCCCTAGGTTAGAGTGTTGGCTCAAAACCGATGGAGAAATGTAACGTACACCGTAGGGGTATAATTTTCAACTTCAGCTGCCGCAAAAATCGGCATATTTTTAATTGTTATTCCATTTTTGTCGTATCATTCCGACATCCTTATAATACCAAAAAAGGGGGATTTTTTCAAGAGGCAATTATAATATATTATACCCTTTGTGTCTTCCTTTAAACTGTGTTATAATCAACTTAGAATTACTTACCTTTAGAGTATTCCTAAATTCATAGATATATAAGGAGTAAAAGCATGACAAAACTAGTTGTGATTATTCAATGCGAACAGGTGCAAAAACGTTGCTGTGGTTATAATTGCACCCATGCGTTCTATAGTAGAGAGGGAAAATTCACTGATTATCCAGAGGATACACGTTATATGTCCTTCACCTGCGGTGGCTGCTGCGGCGCAGGGCTCAGCGTAAAGCTAGAAAACCTACGAAAACGTCTGCGCCGTTTTCAAGAAGATGGCTTTGATGTAGTTGTTCATTTATCTAGCTGTATGGTTAGTGATAATTTTCACAAGTCCCCTTGTCCACACCTAGATTATATTCAAAATCTGCTTTCCAAAAAAGGCTTTACAGTTGTAAAAGGCACGTATATCTCCAAAACAGCTACACGCAAGCGTGCTGAGGGTATTTATAAGGATTTCTAAAGACAAAAAGAGCTATTCCTCGTGGAGTCGACGTTATTAATTTAGCGTCTGCCACGTTATGGACTAGCTCTTTTTATTATTTAATTTACAGAAAAGTATTTTGCTAATCAACAATACATTAAAAAACTTACCACCTCAAAGTAAGTCCTACGCCTACCTCTTCCAGTGATAAACTATTATATAACGCTGCCTTTGCTGCTAGATTGGTACAATGGCAGGGATAAATAGTCCCTTCTATGTTTTTCTTAAGATACTCCAAGGTTTTAAGCGCCTGCTTATTTGTACCACTGAAAAGATGGAATCCACCTATGATGCCAAGTATTTTTTCACTGCCTGTTACTTTCTTAGCATATTCAGCAATATTACAAATACCTGCATGGGAACAGCCTGTAATTATATAAATGCCCTTTTCTGCCTTATAAGCTAAGGCTGAATCATCAAGAACATAATCACCCTGCCATTCGCTTCCGCAGCATATCTCGCCTACACTTTCCTTGTTCTCAAAATCATTTCTCCTCGGTATCTCCCCCAAAAATACCAGCTTATCATCAAGCCATACAGGCTCCTTGGAAAAAGCTAGCTCAAATCTCTCGCGAAGAAAATCTTCTCTGACGGGTACAGAAATATCTAGCCCCTCAGCCCGCTTTATATCCATTATTCCAGGATGAGCTACTAAGCGAGGTCTTTTTTCTAATTTGGGAAACCACTGCAAGCCACCTGTGTGGTCATTATGCCCATGAGAAATGATAACTGCGTCCAGGTTATTTAACTCAATTCCTAGTGCCTGTGCATTTTTTAAATAGATATCACTGTAGCCTGTATCAAAAAGATATTTTCT
Organism: Phascolarctobacterium sp.; assembly: GCA_034117325.1. Classification (GTDB taxonomy): domain Bacteria; phylum Bacillota; class Negativicutes; order Acidaminococcales; family Acidaminococcaceae; genus Phascolarctobacterium_A. Next base: position 38,275 of record JAXEPX010000092.1, read on the forward strand.
TTCTTCATTCTCAATATAGATGCTCAAGGCAGGTTCCCCTAGATAATACTGATCTATATATGTATTATTGTCTACAAGGACAACCAGTTTCATTATTCCTTTACCTCCAGTAATTTTCTCACAGCATCATATGCTACAAGCGCAGCAGAGGTCAGATCGTGCTCATCGCTCTTCTCTTCAGGGCAATGGCTTCTTCCCCCTATACTCGGAACAAAGAGCATCGCTGCAGGAAGCTTAGCTCCAAAAATCTGAGCGTCGTGACCTGCACCACTCGGCAAATGCATATAGGTAAGATTTCTCTCTATACAGCTTTGCTCAAAGCTTTTACGTATCGCTTCATCCATAACTACCGGCACAGCATAAAGCATATTTTCAACCTCATAGGTCATACCTGTATACTTAGTCATCTCATCAAGATCGGCAAGAAGAGAAAAATACTGGCTGTTGATTGTCTCCTCGTCCACGCCCCTGATATCAATGGTAAAGGTAACTGTTTCAGGGACAATATTCATAATATTAGGCTCGACCTTCAAAAAGCCTACTGTTGCTACAGCATTACGGAACAGCCTTGCCCTGTCACCGATTCTACTTATAATCTTAGTAGCCTGTTCAAGTGCGTCTTTGCGCATATTCATAGGCATGGTTCCAGAATGGTCTGCGCGTCCGTTGATTTTAATTCTAGCCCTTTTTATTCCGACAATAACATCTACTATGCCAATTTCTTTTTCCTCTGCTTCAAGAACAGGTCCCTGCTCAATATGAATCTCAACGAAAGCCTTGATATCATCCCTAGTGTGCTCCATAATCTCATCAGGTTTAAGTCCATAAGCCTTCATGGCATCATAGACACTTATACCATCAGCGTCAACCTGAGCTTTTAGAGCTTCACTCGATAATTGACCAAGAAGCACCTTACCCGTAAATAATCCCGTATTGAATCTTGAGCCTTCCTCGTCATTGGTGGCTATCACTTCCAGTGAATATTTGAAGCTCTCACCAGATTTCTTTAGCAGGCGAGCTATTTCTATAGCACTCACAACACCTGCTATACCGTCATAGGCACCACCATTACGGACGGAATCAAAATGGGAGCCTATCATAATAGTTTCTTTTACTTCTCCTTCAATGCGGCCAATCAATGCTCCACTGTTATCTAAGTGTGCTTCAAGACCAGCTTCTTCCATAAGCTCTTTCAGGTAATTGCACGCTGCACGTGCTTCATTTGTAAACGGAAATCTTGTTACTCCATTTCCAGGAGTAGAAGAAAATGTTTTAAGAATATTAAGCTCATCTTTTATATTAGTTGCTATAAATGCCTTATCCATAACTATATTCACCTCTAAAAAATAAGGTGCAGTGAAAATCTCATTGCACCTTTGCTTACCTATATAATCCTATAAAAAGGAAATAGCTCTGAAATTTTCATGTTTACATTCTACAACAGTCTCTCTTAAATAGTCAACTGCACTCCCTAGCTTTTCTTACTTGACTTACTGAATAAAGTAGTAAACGACATATTCTGTCCATCACCATATTGCCTGCTCGTTTTATTTATGTTATAATAAATTAATGTTAGTTCAGTTTTGCTTTGTGTATTTTGCTTTATATTAACATTAATTATTTATAGGGAGAATCATTGAGAATGAGGGAGAAAAACGAAATAATAGCAGAACGCTGTAGACTTGTTGGAAGCCGTATCAAGCAGCTTAGAATGCAAAAAAGAATCAGTCAATCTGATTTGGCTAAAGCAATAAAAGTATCTCAACCGCATCTTAGCAATATAGAACGTGGTGAAACGCATGTCACGCTCTATAATCTGCTGATTTTAATCGACAAATTAGGCGTAAGCATGTCTGAGTTCTTTTCAGGTATCGAAAAGGATTATAACAAGGATAACGTAAAGAAATCCTGTAACGATCCTATTGATATTGATGATCTAATCAAGGCTATAGAGATTCTTAAAACTAAAAATAGAGCATAGATAATTTAGAAGAAAAGGTTCCGGCAGGCTCCGGCACTTTTTCTTCTTATTTTATTTTCACGATTCTTGTACCTTTAGCGGGCAATTTCATCACAATGTTATAAACTGCTTTACCGAATTCGTATATTTCTATACCATCATCATCGGCTTCTGCATTACATACCTGATATTTGTTGCGTTTGGGAATGAAAATCTTCGGTTTATTATCACATTCGAGAACTATTTCGCCTATTAATTTACAAAAATCGTATTCAGGTATAACAACCAGTGACTTTTTATTACAAGCTTTGAACATTTTACTAGCTATTTTAACAACGTATTTTCCGTTCTTCTTCTTTACCTTTATAGTATTATCTGATCCATATATAAAATGCTGTGCTATAGCAAGGTCAAGCGGTGGAAGATTCTCATCTAAAGTTACTCGTGAAAAATAATTTTGCCGTGCTTCTTCTAATTTTGGTATTAAACGATTTAATACCGACTTATCGCCAAAATTATTACACGTTTCCATTCTTAAACCTAAAGCGTATTTCCCGATTAAGTAGAATCTATACGCCTGAGTATATAAAGCATCTTCTTCGCCATCTTCTCTAGCTTTTAAAGAATAGTAGTGCCCGATTCTTATAGCTACATCAGCAAACTCGCAATTATAATCGCCATTAGTAAATTTATATAAAAGGACTTCTCTGTATAATCTTAGTAACACGTTATAGGCTATTTCTAGAGTTTTTACACCAAAGCCGTTACCGCTCATCATCAGGTCTGTTAGTTTATATTGTGATTCTATAACGCCTTCAGCAGCGGATAGAGAGAAGAATTTTAGTGCTTTATCGTATTCCGCTTCTCCGTTATTTACACGTCCATAGTAATAGATATAACCGAGAGCGCAGGCTGCATAGGGATTATTAAATTTTTCGAGCAGCAGAAGAAGGTATTTTTCCGACTCCTTCCAATTTTGCGCGAATATCTCATCGCCAAGATAATAGCTCCATGCTTTGACTATATATCCGAGTTCTTTGTTATTATCTATTAAAAGCTCTATATCGGATTTATATTGGACTTTTTCTTCTTCAGTTAGAAAATTGGAAGAATGAGCGCGGAATTTGGAATAGATTTTGTTCACTCTTTTATCTATCTCGTATATATTGATTTCGGTATTTTTCTTATTTTCTTTAGCTATGACTATCTTCACTCCTTTATTCGATTAGTTTAGTTTTCTTCTATTCTATATATAAGTATAACTAAGTAGATGGACAGAAAGTGTCATTCTTAGAAGAAAATTTGCCCATATCGGGCTATTTTTTCTTCTGTTTTCTCGAGTTCTCACCACCAGTTCCAATAATACACATAGTACCCTTCCTTGATTGCTTTTTGAGCCTCTTCCAAAATATCTACAGCTAAGGGCCTGCTTGGAGGAAATCCTGGCCTCTCTTCTGCTTGATAAAGGATAACCTTGATAAGATAATCCAGGTCTTTATCCGTAAGCTGCATCTCACGGCAGGCAAAAGTTCCCTTCCCTCCTTTCTTCTTGTAAAGCTTCATGAAAAGTTTATCTAACCCCCACTGGTTGTACCAATTGTAGATGATGCGTGCCTCCCTTTCTTTTTTAGGGAGGTTCCACATTTCCGTTTTAAAACGGTTTTTACATATTTCCTTTCAATTTTGTACAAGTACATATCGTTACCCATATTTTATGCAACTCCTTTCAAAGTAATTTTAGGTTCAGCAACCTCCTCCCGTTTAACTACGATGTCATAGCCAGGAAGGAGGAAGAAGTGAATATGTGCCATAACAAGAGCCAATCTGTTTGCACTGGTGTCATATGTATCTAGCGCTACTTCACGCCATAATTGAAGCGGGGCGGGATTACCTTTTCTTTTTGATCCCGTTCTGACAATAGGTTTTACCCTATCAGCATGAATGCCGATTGCAAAAGAACAAAGGGTTCTCTCGCTGCAAGCCCCGATGAAGCTTTCCATGGATTCAAGTTCAGCATATTCAAGCTTATACCGCAGGATGTTGATAGCTGCTTCCTGCGTGCGGATTTTCTCTTCTATATAAGCCTTCAGATGCGGGTTAAACTTATACGTAAACGAAGAGTAGTAATGATCTGAACAAAACTCAAAAAGCTTATCGCACTTAAGCTTTAAAGCTTCAAGGTCAAGCAACTTCTGCTTCAGACTAAGTTTTAACAATTTTCTGTTGTAAAGTCTTCTGTCCATGCCCAAGCCCAGGCTTTCATACTCCTTTATAAGTTCAGGGCTTGTAAGTTCTACCCGGTCAAGGTAGGTATGTCGTTTCCTGAAAGAGTAGTTATTCTTTTCAACTCTGAGGAATGCATCTTCAATTTCTTTTGCTTTTTCGTAAAGGAAAAGCAGGTCTTTCTGCGTTACCACCTGTCCGTCTTGAAGGCGGTTAAGGGGATTTTTCTTGGTGATATTTCCTCTCACCTTATAGAGGACCTGGGTTTCAAGCCCCCAGTCGCTGAATTTCGGAACTGCGATTAAACTGATTGTTTCCATATGTACTTAATACCTCCTTTAAGGTCATGAATGATAGTAGGTAAAAAAGGCAATAAAAAAGCCCTCCACCTGATTTTTGGATACACTGATAGTGTAACTCATTACACATTCATAAAATCAGATTGGAAGGTATTAAGTAACCTCTTTATTCAGTTTTCAAGATGGTTCATATTGTATCACTAGATTGTTGTTCTGTCAATAGGAAAATAAGAAAAACTCAGCAAAAAACTCCTCTCTCACGTATAAAAGTAGCACTAATTTTTATAAAAAACTATTCCAAGTATAACCAAATAACCATAGCACAGCTTTCCTTCTGTACCGTCAAGGGTTAATGCTTCGCACGCTGACGCGCCCTTGACGGTACAGGAAGCTGTGCTATTTTTGTACCTGCTTTTATTTATAAGCTTGGTAATCAAGGAGGCTAAGCAGCATGCAGGTAGAAAATTTAAATCTCTTAATCAAAGATAATATGTATATGATTACTACAATCGCAAAAAAATATACTAATGAGGCAATCGAACTTGATGACCTCATCCAGGAAGGTGTCATCGCACTTATCCAGGCATCTAAAAAATTCTCGTCCAGCTTCAACGTCCCTTTTACTGTATATGCAAAAACCTGGATAAACCGACATATCCAGAGGATGGCTGAAAAAGAAGCTGCTATGCAGATTCCAGCTCACACTCTCAGAGCCTATAATAAAATCACCTCTGCATATAGAAATCTAGAGCAATTAAAGCAAGCTCCACCCACAGAAAGTGAAATAGCAGTAGAATGCGATATGCCAGAAGCCCAAATAAGGAATACTCTCAGTCTTGTAGGAAGAGCTCAGAATATCATCTCTTTAAATTTACTAGTTAACAGTGATGACAGCGAAGATGAAATAATGGACTTTATCCCCTCTGAAACACAGGATGCTACTGAGATAATTCAGGAAAAGGCTATGAAAAAAGACCTACACTCTCTTCTTGCAAGGCTCAAAGACAGAGAAAGAGAGATTATTTTTATGCACATGGGCTTTGAATCTGAGCCTATGACCTTTGAAGAAATCGGTAATGTTCTAGGCATCTCAAGGCAGCGTGTATACCAGCTTGAGCAGAGAGCTATGCGCAAGCTCGGATGTGCTAAAAATAAAGCTATCTTGATTCAATATTTGTAGTGAAGGAAGCGATTCACAATGAATGACCTCAGCCTTTTTTTAGAATTTATCTTCTGGGTAGTACTTAGAAGTGGTCTTATCATCGTTGGAGCATGGTTACTAATAGACATTTACGATATTATAGATGAACTTGAAGAAGAGGCTCATAATAGAACCCAAGCTAATCGCGATCATAAGCTCAGTGAACACTAAAAAATACAAGGAGAGATTTTAATATATTAGCTCTACAAGCTACACACTAATTTTCCACAGGAAAGGAAGCAAAAAAACATGTATGTAACTTTTAACTTCAGAGGAGAAACTCGTACTATCGTCCCTAACAACTATAGCAACAACAATAACTTGGCGCTTATTATGCTTATTACAGATGAATACTACGGATTGACATACTCCTACGACTAAAGTCTTGGGAGCATGTCAACTTAGAAATAAGATTAAGAAAAATTTGAGCTAGCTTAGAACAGGCTAAAGCTTTATAAGTCAGTAAAAATAAGCTATAATAAATATATACATATCATTCTATATCCTTGACATAACTAAACTACTAGCAAAAGGAAAAACACATGAAAACAGGACTTATTCTTGAAGGCGGAGCTATGCGCGCGATGTTCACATGCGGAGTCATCGACGTCATGCTGGAACACCATATATCATTTGATGGAGCTATAGGCGTTTCTGCAGGAGCATCATTCGGATGTAACTATAAATCAGGACAAATTGGCAGACCTCTCCGCTACAACATGAAATACTGTAATGACTCTCGTTATTGTAGTATCCGTTCTCTGATTACTACTGGAGACTTGTACAACAAGGAATTCTGCTATAACGAGGTCCCGTTAATTCTTGACCCATTTGATATCGATGCGTACAAGGCCAATCCTATGAAATTCTACATAGTCTGTACCGATATCAACACTGGGAAGCCTGTCTACCATCAATATGATGGACTCGAAGATCACGGTCTAGACTGGTTCCGTGCCTCCTCTTCTCTGCCATTTGTTGCCAAGATTGTCGAAATTGATGGTCAGAAACTATTGGATGGAGGTATTTCTGACCCTATTCCTATTAGATTCATGGAAAATCAAAGATATGACAAAAATATTGTAATCCTCACCCAACCCCAAGAATACGTTAAAAAGAAAATCGGCCTGATGCCCCTGATTAGATGGAAATACAAAAAATATCCCAAACTGATTGAGGCTCTTGAACATCGTCATCTGTTGTATAACGAAACTATATCTTATATATGTGAGCAGGAAGCTTTAGGTAAGCTTCTGGTAATACGACCTGATTGCAAGCTTCCCGTTGCAAGAATCGAAAAGAATCCCCATAAACTAAAAGAGGCATATGATATTGGAAGAAGGATAGCTTCCGCTAGAATCACGGAAATCATAGCCTTCTTGAAATAATTCGTGAGATACTCCCTAGTCCTATAGAAGCGGTAAATTCTATCGATGTTTGGTTAACGCAAATCCAGCAGGCTATGCCAAAAAAATGCCCACAATCTTTCAATCATGACCACCCGTCAAACGGGTGGTTTGACGACGGGCTATAAGCCCTTATTACTAGCCAGCGCCTCAAGACGCTGGCTTTCACTATGTTCAAGCCACATTGCATTTTCTACCTTCGCCGCCCCTGTCAGGGGCGTTT
>JAXEPX010000093.1:0-3426 GCA_034117325.1 Phascolarctobacterium sp.
AACCTCGCCACCGGCCTGATCCTGCAGTCCGACAGCAACGGTAAGGTCGTGGAGTCCAGCTTCCCCATCACATCCCTGAACGTACTGACGGGAATGGAGTCCGACAGGCCCATCCAGGAGCAGCTGGACGAGATCAAGTCCACCACGTCCGCCAAGCCCCTGTCCTTCGAGAACAGGATCGTCACCGCGTGGACGGAGGTCGGAGAGACTCCCTACGGGTACAAGGGGAACCTGCCTCTGAACGACGTCACCTCGCAGGACTACGCACAGGTGGTGTTCAACACCACGGACAGCCTGTCCGGGAAGTACGCTCCGTACTGTGAGACGTATGACGGCGGTGTCTACATCTGGTCCACGACCAACGTGGCGGTCACTCTGCCGATGGTCTTCGTCACCAAGGGGTGAGCCTCATGCTCCCCATCCTGGCTGACAACGCACGCATCCTCGCCGGGTCCTTCAGGTCCATGAACGCCGCGAACACGGCGTCCAAGACCGCCGTGGTTCAGCGCGGGACCGTCCTCACGCTGAGCTGTGTCAGGGACGACGGGGACGTGCGCATCATCCTGAAGATCGAGGTCAAGGAGCCCCGCGACAGATACACGACGGAGATCAGGGACATCACCAACATGGCGTTCACCGGCGAGACGTTGATCGTTGAGACCGACACCGCGGTGCACAGGTTCGTCACCATCGAGGAGTTCCCTCCGATCAAGCCCGCACCGTGCTACAAACCGACGTACACCTACTGGTGACGTCACACCAAACCCTTTTAAAACCACTTCTTTTAAAACCAATACATCCATGCCGTGAATATGGGCAAAGTCAAGCTTCCCGACGATATCAACGATTGGGAGAAGAGGAGTCTCCGGGAGGACATAGGTACCTCCGAGGAGCACAAGCACACGATCTACGTGTACAAGGATTTTGCAATCGAGCACGAGGAGGATGAGTGCTGCAACAACTGGAATCCGTATGTCATCGTCAACGGACATCCGCTCAAGCTCCACGAGGGCTATTTCCACAACTTCGACGAGGCTCTGGGCTACCTCAAGGGCGCCATCAAGGAGAAGGAGCTCGTCGACTTTGACAACAGCCCCGACGAGCCTGAGTTCCCTAAGGCGAAGACAGAGGACATGCACAAGGGCATCCAGCTCCCCACGGCACGCGAGATGTTCGCCGAGGCACACTGCCTTCCCGACGCCGATGCACTGCGCCAGTCGTACAAGGAACACAGGTCCCAGATGTACGACATGCTGTTCAATGCTCGAAAGGCGGAGGATGAGGGTGAAAATTCGGAGGAAGGCGACAAGAAACAGGTTCAGACAAAACTAACCTGGTACGGAAGAGGCGGAGCCGCCAGTCCTAAGAGCAAGGATAAGCAATGGGCTCACAACTCAAATGGCAGTACTGTGCCCTATGTGGAAGGAGATGCACCTACATTCAAACAGCAGACCTATGTGAATGAACCTAAGGGAGGAACCAGAATTCTAGTTCCTTACGAGAACGAGGGCAATCTAGGATTCAAGACCTCCACGATCCCTGCTGAAGGCCCCACGTCCGAACAATCTGACGACACATCCATCCCCTCTGTTCCAGTGGAAACTTCGTTCGGCACAGCCACAGTCCCTCAGCCTAAGGGTTTAGCATCCGAAGGACAGCCTTTCGTATCAGATGGGAGAAGTGGTACCAAAACGGAAGAGGCCCTTGCCAGCGAGGTTGATGCACCCGCTTCTCAGGGAGAAGAGGGCGATAAGAAGAAGAGACTGTCTCCAAAGGACAGGTCCTTCAAAGCACCGTCCCGTACCTTTAATCCCGAGGCCACTGTTGCACGCAAGATACGCCGTAGTAGAGTTGATTCTGTGAAAGATATCCTAAATAAAGAGGAATCCGCGTCCAGAGCAGGTGCCAAACAGGATGTCAGGGATCTTAGGGCCCAGGAGGTCGCAGAGGGTGGAAAAGCTGTCACCAAGATGCCCGAGTTCAAAGGACTGTCCTCGGTCGGTACATTCAACAACGGCGATGAGGACTTCCCTATGATCTCGTCCGGGTCCAATTACGGCAGAACATTCTTCTCGGGTGTTCCCAAGGCAGGCGGACCCAGAAAGGGAATCTATGCCGCCATTGATGCTCACAATGCCATGGTTGATCTCATGGATCCCAATGACCCTCGTATTGTACAGGGCATGATCCATAAATTCAGTGACGACCTCGGCGAACTGACTCCGGCACAGGTCAGGAATCTGTTCATCAACAACTACCGCATCAAAGATCCGACCACTGGCGCATTCACTGCACGTCCTGAGTACTCGGAGCAGCTGGATTATCTGGGCGGAATCGACTTCACACAGGATCTCTTCAACCCCGATGGATCTCTCAACGGAAGAGCCTGGTCTGCCATCCAGAGGGGAGATACAGGGGCTGTACAGCCGGGGTGGACCCGTCTGAATTACACCGACGTGTCCGCCAACCCCGACAAGCCTAACCCGTATCTGCATATAACCGGAACAGGCGGTTGGAGCCCCCATGATAATGTGGTCAACTCCGATTACAGGATTGCACGCAGCATGTTTGATAAAGTCCGTAATAATTCTATGGATGCCAGAAGGTTCCTTAACTCAGGAATCAATCTCAGACAGCTCAATGAACTGAAGAAGGAGTTCTCTCCTGCAGAACTCAGCAGGATGATGGGATACAACTTCTATGGACAGGAGAAACCTCCTCTGAAACAGACTGGAGTGGAGGTTGAAAACAGAATTGTCCCGGAAGAGAACAGGACCACATTAGATTTCACTCCTGAGACTAGCGGCCAGGATGCTGCTGTGTCTAAGAAGGAGAAGGGTCTGGTGGCACAGGCATCCGCGTGGGCCGATGTCGTCCGCAATGCTGAAGAGACCGGAGAGTGGGACAGTGATGAGCTCATGGCCGCCAGCACGGGGTTACAGGAACTTGTTACCAAAAATCCCCAGTTCGTACTCAAGTACCCTGATCTATTCTATGAGGAACAGGTTCAGGAGGCAATACATGCTCTGCAGGAACAGGTTCATGAGTTCACGGAAGAGCAACAGATCGAAAACCTGCTCAATAACATGAGTACAACAGAGAGATTGGACTTTATCAAGAATGATCTCGGTATCGATGATTATAAGGAGCGCAATGGAGTTGCACATGCATTCTGGAAGAATGCAACCAAACAGCAGGCCCGTCTCATCCTTCAAAAGCTGAGGGAATGGTATGAGATGCAGGGCCTTGATGCAGACCAGGTTTCAAGTAAGTATTACGACCTAAATGCAAGCATGCGTGGTGAGAATATGGATGATGTGATGAAAGCAAAGCAGGCTGGACTCGGAGACTTCAAGGACACTCCGGAGTCAGAGAAGAAGGAACACAAACCCGCTCCCAAGAAGAAGGAGCCTAAGGTCGCCGATG
>JAXEPX010000094.1:0-7065 GCA_034117325.1 Phascolarctobacterium sp.
GGATATTTTCATGCGCAGCGACAAGCTTATCGTAAAGGATGCGCTCGTGCGCCGCATGCTGATCGATTAAATACAGCGTATCCTCGGATTGGGCAATGATAAAGGTTTTGTCCACCTGCCCAATAGGCCAGATGGTCGCAATGCCGCTATCCGTATTAGTAAAGGTAATGTTCTCACGCTCGGGAGCAGGGCTTGGAGTCGTAGCTTCAGGCTGCGCTTGCGTTACACCTGCTGGAGCTAACCCCTCGGTACGCGCTTCCAGCACGGGTATTACCGTCTCGCGCTTGCCCACAGTGTACTCGGCAGTGTCGTCGGAGACTTTACCTGCAGCAAAATCCTCAAAGGGCTGCCACATCGTCTGTTGCACAGGAGTAGCCTGTACTAAGCCTTCAGACTGCGCCTTTGGCTCGGGCTCGGCAGGCTGCACTGCACTCTCGCTAGGTGCTTTGAAAATCGGTTCACTTGCGCCGCTGGGCGCCTTAAAAATTTGCTCCACCGGTGTTTTGAAGACGCTGCCTAAACTACTTGGGCTATTAGCAGCGTTTGCGCCATTAGCTCCCGCACCCTCGCTTGTGGGGCGCGTATTCTTATTGCTAATGCTTCCGCGCAAAGGCGGCAGGTTATTTACGGCAGGCTGCTGGGGCTTTGCGAGCTGCAGCTCCGCGGCATGAGCCTGCGCCTGCGGCTTCACATAAGCGTTCAGCTCCGAGTCGGGCAGCAGCTCCAGCTGCGCCTTTTGCGCGCTCATGGGACGCGTCAGTGCGTCCGTCAGCGCTTTATACATCGCCTTATAGACAAGGCTTTCATCACTAAATTTAATCTCACTCTTTTGCGGATGCACATTGACATCCACTGCCGCAGTGTCGATAGCAATATTTAAAACAGCAAAGGGGAAGCCGCTCTTGGGAATCTGGCTCTGATAGGCATGGTCAATGGCCTTCGCCAGCATTTTATTACCAATGCTGCGCCCATTAACGAAAAGTGTCTGCCAGCTGCGATTGCCCTTCAGCAGCGTGGGCTTGCCGATGAAGCCTGTAATCTGGATTTTCGTGTCCGCCAGGCTCACCTTTAAGAGCTCCTGCGCCACGTTGCGCCCATAGAGAGCACGCACTGCCCCGGCGAGGTCGCCGTCACCCGAGGTGTGCAGCACCTCCTTGTCATTATTGACGAGGCGGAAGCGCACGTCGGGCCTGGAAAGCGCAAGCTTCGTCACAAGCTCCGAGATATAGCGCCCCTCGGTCATCGCCGTTTTTAAAAATTTGCGCCTTGCCGGTACATTGAAAAAGAGATCCTCCACGATAATCGTCGTACCTGCAGCGCCACCACTCTGCTCCACCTGCATATTTTCGCCACCATCGATATGTACGGAGGTGGCCATATCCTCATCGGCAGGACGGGTCAACAGGGTGAATTTGGAAACGGAGGCGATACTGGGCAGCGCTTCGCCGCGAAAGCCCAGCGTCGCCAGGCTCATCAGGTCCTCCGCCTTCACGAGCTTGCTTGTCGCATGGCGCAGCACAGCTAAGCGCGCATTGGCCTCGCTCATGCCACAGCCATTATCTACAACGCGGATATACTCGGTGCCCCCGCCATAGGTGGTAATCTCAATGCTCGTCGCACCGGCGTCAAGAGCGTTTTCCACTAATTCCTTGACCACGGAGGCTGGCTTTTCGACAACCTCGCCTGCCGCAATCTGATTGGCTGTATTCGTATCAAGTATTTGTACCTGGTGTAAATCTGCCATTAGCGACCGCTCTCCTTTCGTGCTTCATCCTGCAATTTATAGAGCATGCTCATAGCCTCGATGGGCGTCATGCTCATCACATCAATATTTAAAAGCTGCTCCGTAATCGCGCTGGTGAAGAGGGAGCCCATGCCCATACCAATAGCATCAGGCTCTGCCTGCGTCCCTGCTCCCTGCAGCGCAGCCTTATTTTGTCCATTCTCGCTATCATACTCAGCGAGGAATTCCTCGGCGCGCTCCAGCACCTTTTTGGGCAAACCTGCCAGCCGCGCTACGTGGACGCCGTAGCTGCGATCCGTGCCTCCGGGCACGATGCGACGCAAAAATACTATATCCTTGCCCCGCTCCTTCACGGCCACGCTGTAATTTTTCACGCCACTTAGCTCCTGCTCCATGGCAATGAGCTGATGGTAATGGGTGGCAAAAAGCGTTTTCGCCTTGATTTTATCATGAATATATTCCATTACGGCGCGCGCAATGCTCATGCCGTCGAAGGTGGAGGTACCACGCCCCACCTCGTCAAGGATGATGAGGCTATTTTTCGTCGCATAGCGCAGGATTTGCGCCACCTCATTCATCTCTACCATGAAGGTGCTCTGCCCTGTTGCGAGGTCATCACTGGCGCCCACGCGCGTGAAAATTTTATCCACGGGGCAAATATTCGCCGCCCGCGCAGGGATGAAGCTGCCCATCTGGGTCATCAGCACCAGCAGAGCCACCTGACGCATATAGGTGGATTTACCAGCCATATTGGGGCCTGTGATGATGATCATGCGCTCATCGGTAGTATTGAGGTTGACGTTATTAGGAACGAAAATTTCCTTTTCCAAAAGGCGCTCCACCACAGGATGACGCCCATCGGTAATTTTTAGCTCGCCCTGATTATTCAGCTCGGGGCGCACATAATTATATTTATCAGCGGCAATCGCCAGTCCATTGAGCACGTCGAGCGTGCCAATGGCGCGGGCTGTCGCTTGAATTTCACTAATTTGGCCGCGAATCAAGGTACGCAGCTCATCAAAAAGGTAGTACTCCAGGCTCTGGATTTTTTCCTTCGCGCCGAGAATTTTATTCTCGTACTCCTTCAGCTCGGGCACGATGTAGCGCTCGGCATTGACAAGCGTTTGCTTGCGCACGAAGTAAGCGGGCACGCTGCTCGTCTGACCCTTGGAGACCTCGATATAGTAGCCAAAGACCTTATTAAAGCCCACCTTCATCGTCTTGATGCCGGTCTCGTCCTTAATCCTTTGCTCGAAGCTCTGCATCCAGGTCTTATTATCCGCTGCAATTAAATGCAGCTCATCGAGCTCCGCATTATAGCCACTGCGAATCATGCCGCCCTCGCGCACGGAGAACGGCGGCTCGTCGACAATAGCTGCCTCGAGGCGCGCTGCTAACTCACGGTGCTCCGCAAGACCTGCGCGCAAGCGCTGCAAGCCACGAGTCGTGCAGGCTGCGAGGATATCCTTTAATCCCGGCAGCACGCTTAAGGAATTGCGCAGCGCGACGAGGTCGCGTGCATTGGCACTACCCACCTCGATACGACTGACGATGCGCTCCAGGTCCGCCACGGCCTTCAGCTGCTCGGCCACAGCATCACGCAGAGCGGAGTTGCTTACGAGCTCACTAATAGCCTCCTGGCGTTGACGAATGCGTGCTAAATCGAGGAGCGGGCTTTCAATCCAGCTGCGCAGGCGCCGCGCGCCCATGCTCGTCTTCGTGAAATCGAGCACGGCAAGCAAGGTGCCCCGCTTGCCCCCGTCCGCCATATTGCGCACGAGCTCAAGGTTACGAATTGCCGTCACATCGAGCTGCATGAAGCTATCGCGCACGATTTCATTGAGCTGATTAATATGGCTTAAATCGGCCATAACGGTGCTATGCAAATAGCGCAAAATAAGCTCCACAGCTTCATGAGCAACCTCGGGTAGCTGCACTTTATTTCCCGGGAAATGCTGCGCGAAATACGCTGCCTCCTCCTGCTCCTCCAGGTAGTGACTCAAGGCGCAGTCGGGCAGCTTAGCATGCAGCCAGGCTTTTAGCTCCTCCTCGCGGGAGAAGTCGCCTGCCACTACGACCTCGGCTGGCTGCAAACGATACAGCTGCTCCTCCAGCTCCAGGAGTGGCTCAGCACTACTAGCCCTGTACCACTGGCACTCGCCGGTAGAAACGTCAGCTACACTCAGCGCCAGCTCGCCCGCACGCTCCAGCAGCAGCACAAGGAAGCGATTATGCTTATCCTCGAGCAGCTGCTCATTCAGCGCCGTACCGGGAGTGATGATTTTAATGACCTTGCGCTCCACGATGCCTTTAGCAAAGCGCGGGTCCTCCATTTGCTCGCAGATAGCAATGCGATAGCCCTTTTTAACTAATTTAGCAATATAGCCCTCCACTGAATGGTAGGGCACACCGCACATGGGAATATTTTCCCCATTACCAGCGCGCTTTGTCAGCGTGATATTCAGTTCGCGGGATGCTGTCAGTGCATCCTCAAAAAACATTTCGTAAAAATCACCCAAACGGAAGAAGAGCAGCTCATTTTGGTGCTCCTTCTTCACAGCCATGTATTGCTGCACCATGGGTGTATATGTAGCTTCAGCAGCCATTAATTAAGCGCCTTACCTTTCACTAACCAGGTTTGAGCCGTGTCGATGACGACATTCACCTTTTGGCCCACTTCATAAGTTCTATCCTCAATTGGCCATAATACCAGCACGCCCGTGCGACTGCGACCAGTCCAGACATTGGCCTGCTTGCTCGGACCCTCGGCCAGCACCTCGACGGTCTTGCCGATGAGCTGCTCATGGCAGGCAAGGCTCTTTTCGTTCTGCAGCGCCATCAGGCGGTTCAAGCGCTCCTTCTTCACAGGCAGGGGCACCTGGTTTTCCATCTTCGCTGCGGGGGTGCCACTGCGCTTGGAGTAGATGAAGGTGAAGGCACTAGTAAAGCCCACCTGCTCCACCACATCCATCGTCTCAGCAAAGTCCTCCTCGGTCTCACCGGGGAAGCCCACGATAATATCCGTGGTAATCGCTGCATCGGGCACATATTTGCGAATTAATTTGATTAATTCAAGATATTTTTCTTTAGTATAGCCACGGTTCATGCGGCGCAGAATTTCGCTGGAGCCGGATTGGAAGGGCACATGGAAATTCTCACAGATATGCTCGCACTCAGCTACGGCCTTAATTACCTCCTCGCTCATATCACGGGGATGGCTGGTCATATAATGAATGCGGTCCACGCCGGGGATCTCGTTCACGCGGCGCAGAAGCTTCGCAAAGGCTTCCTTATCGCCAAAATCCTTGCCATAGGAGTTAACATTCTGTCCGAGCAGGGTGAACTCCTTATAGCCCTCCTTAACCGCTGCCTCGATTTCAGCCACGATATTGTCCATGCTGCGGCTACGCTCACGCCCACGTACATAGGGCACGATGCAGTAGGTGCAGAAATTATTGCAGCCGTACATGATGGGAATCCACGCCTGGAAGGTGCTCTGACGCACGCGATGACCCTCAAACTCGCTATTATGAATCGTGAGGTCGGTATAGGCCATGCCCTTGCGCTCAGCGAGGTAATCTAAAAGCAGCTGCTTGAAGTCGTCCACATAGGCCGTGCCTAAGAGTAAATCAACCTGCGGATGCTTCTTTTGCAGCTTCTCGCCATCCTTTTGCGCCATGCAGCCTGCTACGCAGATGACTACCTTGGGATTGCGCTTCTTCTCCGCCTTCAGCTCGCCGATTTTTCCGGCGATTTTTTTCTCCGCGCTCTCGCGAACGCAGCAGGTGTTGACGAGAATCACGTCCGCGCCATGGTAATCGCTGACGGGCTTATAGCCCAGCTCCTCGAGCTGTCCTGCATAATGCTCCGTATCGGACTCATTCATTTGGCAACCATAATTAATTAAGCAATATGTTTTTTCTTTATTCTCTTGCATGCAAGCTACCTCCATGTCTATCTGTATCAACTCCTAGCGTGCCACTGCACCTCAGGAGACACTTTACCTATCATAATATTATACTAAAGAAGTAGCTTTTCTCGCAAGTAGAAAAATATTTTAGGAGCAGGTATTGAAATCTGGCGCCAATATGATTACAATATAGGTTATAGGAAATTCTAGTTTTTGTTGCTCCAGTCACAGTACTTTGCCGTGGCTGCAAGCTCTAAGAAGGTAAGGAAAAATGAAAAGCAAAAAAACTCTTGCACTTATTCTTGCTCTTGTCGCTTTAGCAGCGGCCGCAGCCTTTTACTTCCTCTACTTTATCCGCACCCCGGCCTATGCCCTGAACCAGGCGCGCCTCGCGGTGAAGGAGCACGACACAGTGAAGTTTGAGCGCTATGTGGATGTGCAAAGCGTCATGGATAATGCCTTTGAGGATATTATCAAGGCCGAAAGCAAAATTAATAATGACAATGTTTTCTCCAATCCCTTTGCGCTGGGCATTCTCCATATGCTCAAGCCCTCCGTTGTCGACCTCATGAAGCAGGAGGCACTGGAGCGCGTGGCTAATAAGCCGGCGCAGCAGGATAAGGCTGTCGACCCCGTTCCCGATGCGATGAAGCGCAACATGGAGCGCCATATCCCCCTGGACCAGCTCAAGTTCAAGGATATCAAGCTGACGAAGCATGAGGGTGGCAAGGCTATCGCAACGCTTGTGCTCGCTAACGAAAGCCTGAATAAGGATTTTATTGCCAGCCTGCAGCTGGAGCTCAATGCTCAGGATGATTGGCAAATTAAAAAGGTTGCTAATTTGAGCGACCTCATTATCCAGCTCTCCGCTGCACGCAAGGCTAAGCTGGCTGCAGCCAATAAGCCCATCATGGAGCGTTTAAACAAGGCTGTACAGGCTTCGGAAGCACGCCTGAACCTCTTCACCGATAGTAATACCCAAAATGGTGAAGACCCTGAGCAGGTTCTCACTGCCACCCTGACCATGAAAAATATGACGGGAGTTACCATTAACCGCATGTATTATGATGTGACGATTATGGACGAGGCAGGCAAGGAGGTTTACTCCTATCCCGAGCATTTCCGCGGTGCCATTGCTCCCGGACAAACTGTTGCTGTGAATACCTCCAAGCATCTGCACGCTATGCTCCCCGATGATAAGAAGCTCATGGGTATGGACCTTGCTAAAATGAGTGGCAAGATTCAAATCACCTACATCGCCTTTGACGACGGCAATGTGCTCAGCCCCAACACCTTTATGGAATAAGCTGAACAAGCGCTAGGCTACCATAAGCTTTGGGAATTTAATAAGAAAAATTTAAGGCACGTCCTCTCGCAGGGCGTGCCTTTTGCTTTGCGTTATGCAATTTTT
>JAXEPX010000095.1:0-3082 GCA_034117325.1 Phascolarctobacterium sp.
TCGTTAACCCCAAATCAGAAAGAATCTGTGCTCCCAGACCATAATCACGCAAATCCGGTGCAAAGCCTAACTGCACATTAGCCTCTACAGTATCAAGGCCAGTGTCCTGTAACGCATAGGCGCGAATTTTATTAGCCAAGCCAATGCCACGCCCCTCCTGACGCATATAAACGACAGCTCCGCAGCCTTCCTTTTCAATCATGCGCAAAGCTGTTCCCAGCTGATCACCACAATCGCAACGTAAGCTACCAAAAGCATCGCCAGTCAAGCATTCACTATGCACACGTACTAGCACGTCCTTTTTACCTGCTACATCACCTTTAACGATAGCAACATGGCACAGATTATCCAAATCATTTTCATAGGCAATAATGCGGAAGGTGCCATATTTAGAAGGCAAATCTGCCTCTGCTACACGATGCACCATCTTCTCATGGGATTTACGATAAGCAACTAAATCGGCAACGGTAATAAACACCAAATCATGCTTTTTAGCGAATTCAATAAGATCAGGAGTGCGAGCCATATGACCATCATCGTTCATGATTTCACAGCAAATACCCACGGGTTTCAGGCCTGCCAGCTTGCACAAATCCACTGTAGTCTCGGTATGACCGGTGCGCACCAGTACACCACCTTCACGAGCACGCAAAGGGAATACGTGTCCCGGACGACGGAAATCTCCAGGCTGTGCACCCTCGTCAGCACATTTCTTCATGGTATAAGCGCGTTCATAGGCACTAATACCAGTTGTCGTATCCACATGGTCAATGGAAACGGAGAACGCCGTTTCATGGTTATCCGTATTTTTCGTTACCATAGCACCGAATTGCAGCTTATCCATAATGCTAGCATCTGCCGGCATGCAAATCAAACCACGTGCTTCCTTAGCCATAAAATTAATGGCTTCAGGTGTGCACAGCTCAGCTGCCATGATTAAATCGCCCTCATTTTCGCGATCCTCGTCATCAGTCACAAGCACCATTTTTCCAGCTTTAATAGCCGCTACAGCCTCTTCGATAGTATTATATTTAAACTTATTTTCCATGATTGACACCTCGCTTTTTAAAAAAATCCATTTTCCATTAACATTTTTTTATCCAAAGCTCCCTGCTCCTTAGCAGCAGGAGTCCCCTGCCAGGTCAGCATGCGCTCCACATATTTGCCGATAATATCTGTCTCCAGATTTACGCTATCGCCAACTTTCTTGAAGCCCAGCGTTGTCTCCTTTGCTGTATGCGGAATCAGTGACACGCTAAAACTTGTCTCTGTGACCTCAATTACCGTCAGGCTAATACCATCGATAGCAATACTACCTTTTTTGATAATGTATTTCAAGAGCTCTGGTGGCGTAGCAATCGTCACAATCGTCGCAATTCCTTCAGGCCTCTGAGCGCTAATCGTTCCTAAACCTTCCACATGACCACTAACGATATGCCCGTCCAAGCCATCCATAAGCCGCAAAGTGCGCTCCAGATTCACTTTATCGCCGCTGTGCAGACTGCCAATATTAGTCAAGCGCACAGTCTCAGGCATCACGTCCGCCGTGAAGCCATCATTATCCATCCGCACTACCGTCAAACAAGCACCATTCACCGCTACGCTATCACCTATTTTCAGGTTCTCCATCACCTTACGCGCACTAACAGTTAAATGGTAGGAGTTGCCCTGCCGCGCCAGACGCTGCACAGTGCCTAGCTCCGCAACTAATCCAGTAAACATCAGGCTTCCTCCTTTAAATCTCGTTCTTCTTTAATAAGCCTGTAATCAGTAAATCCTGACCTAAAAGCTCATATTCAGTCTCAGCCAACGTCCAACCATCTGCAATAAAGTCACAGCCAGCGCCACCTATAGGCGTATAGCCCTGACTACCGCCAACGATTTTCGGCGCAATAAAGGCACAAATTCTATCGCCATAGCCAGCATCCTTGAAGGCACCTAAGACAGCACTACCGCCCTCTACAAGCAGGCTAGTTATTTCACGCTGCGCCAGCTCCTCGATAACCCGGGCAATGGATAAACGCCCATTGTCTAATGGCAGTCGAACGACCTCCACATTCGGTAACGCAGCTAATGCCTCGCCTTTTACCTTATCAGACTCCAGACCTGTAAAAATAATTGTCTCTGCTGCAGGATTCAACACAGTCGCCATCAGCGAAATACGCAGGGAGCTATCTAAAACAACTCGCACAGGATTTTTACCCTCCACCATACGACAGGTGAGCTCAGGGTCGTCCTCCAAAACTGTACCAATACCAACGAGAATGGCGTCATGCTGACGACGCAGACGATGTGCGTAGGTACGTGCCTCCTCGCCCGTAATCCATTTGCTATCACCAGTGCGCGCTGCAATTTTGCCGTCCAGCGTCATAGCGTATTTTAGCGTAACGAAGGGACGATGCTCGCTAATCCAGGTGAAGAAGCGTTCATTGAGTCGCAAAGCCTCCGCCTCGCACACGCCAGTCACTACCTCGATGCCCTGCAAGCGTAGGTAGGCAATACCTTGACCTGCAACCTGAGGATTAGGGTCAGTACAAGCGACAACCACCTTCTTAATTCCTGCTCTTGCCAAGGCTACGCAGCAGGGACCAGTGCGACCATAGTGAGCACAGGGTTCTAAAGTTACATACGCAGTAGCACCACGTGCATGCTGCTTCGCCTCAGCTAACGCATTAACCTCAGCATGGGGCTCACCAGCCTTATGATGGTAGCCCTCCCCCACAATATTGCCCTCATCATCGACGATGACACAGCCAACCATGGGATTAGGACTTGTATTTCCCTCCGCCTCCAGCGCCAGCTCTAACGCCCGCTGCATATATTGTTCATCAATTTCATCAAATTCCTGTTGCTTATCTTGCAAAATATCACCTTCATATTTCAAATTAGCGTCCAAAAAGAAAACCGCCCGAACCCTTAGGAGCTCGTGCGGTTAGAATCTAATTAGCCACCTTTTCTCATCCAGACTATACTGTCGGTGCAGGAATTGCGCCTGCTCGTGCCCGAAGGCTCGCGGACTATACCGCCGGTAGGGAATCTCACCCTGCCCCAAAGGTTTTCCTTATGAAGTTGCTTTAATTAT
>JAXEPX010000096.1:0-15252 GCA_034117325.1 Phascolarctobacterium sp.
GCTTGGCTAATAAAATTCGCGCCTATGCGTTACAGGACACTGGCCTTGATACTGTAGAGGCTAATGTGCAGTTAGGCTTTGCACCGGATTTGCGTGATTATGGTCTGGGAGCACAGATTCTTTCTGATTTGGGGTTAACGAGCATTCGCTTGATTACGAATAATCCTGCGAAGCGTATTGGACTTTCTGGTTATGGTATTACGATTACTGAGCGTGTGCCAATTATTATTGAACCCAATGAATTTAATGAACATTATTTAGATGTTAAAGAAGAAAAAATGGGACATAAGCTGCATGATTGTGGTTGTGGTTGTCACTAAGGAGGTATATTAGTATGAACGTTTTAGAAGGTAAATTAACTGCGAGAGATATGAAGATTGGTATTGTGGTAGCTCGTTTCAATGAGTTTATTACCAGCAAATTATTGAGTGGCTGTGTGGATTGCCTGCTGCGCCATGAGGCACAGGATGAAAATTTGACTGTGGCTTGGGTGCCGGGGGCCTTTGAAATTCCTATGGCTGCAAAGAAAATGGCTGAAAGTGGTAAATATGATGCTGTGATTTGCCTCGGTACTGTTATTCGTGGTGCTACACCGCATTTTGACTATGTATGTGCAGAGGCCTCTAAGGGTATTGCTCAGGTTAGCTTGCAAACTGGTGTGCCTGTAGCCTTTGGCGTGCTCACTACCGAGACCATTCAGCAGGCTGTGGAGCGCGCAGGCACTAAGGCCGGCAATAAAGGCGTGGACTGCGCTATGGCAGCTATGGAAATGGTAAATTTGTTTAAGGAAATGTAAGTCTTTAGCAAGCTAGTAAGCTCTGATTATTTCATTGCATTTTGACTAAAGATGCTATATAATTACATAGAGGATAGTCTAGTAGTTTTAAGATGACTCCTGTTGTTGAATGCGACAAGCCCGCTAGTAGTTAGTGGGCTTGTTTTTGTAAGAAAGTCGTAGGCGAGGTGCGTCCGGTAGAGGTTGTTGGGACGCAGCACTTCGCTCATAAGAGGTAAGTAAAATGGAAGATGTTTTAACTAAAGCCACCGCTGAGGGTGTGCGTATTTATGCATTATGTACAACTAATTTAGTGCGCGAAGCAGCACAGAAGCACAATTGCTCCCACCTGGCTAGCGCTGCGCTTGGACGTACAATGAATGGCGCGTTGCTACTTGCAGCGACTATGAAGGATGGAGAGCGCATCAGCATTCGCCTGCGTGGCGATGGTCCTTTAGGCGATGTTGTTGCTGATGCTGAAGGGACGCATGTGCGTGGCTATGTGGAAAATCCTGATGCGTTTGTTCCGCTGCGAGCAGATGGTAAGCTGGACGTAGGTGCCGGCATTGGTCAGGGCAATATTGTAGTTACACGTTATCTCCAGAATGCAGAGCCCTTTACGGGCTATTGTGAGCTGGCGGATGGTGAAATTGCCAGTGATTTGACGAAGTATCTCTACGTTTCTGAGCAAACACCGAGTAGCGTGGCACTGGGTGTGCTGGTAAACAAGGAAGGCGAGGTTGTAGCTTCGGGTGGCTTCTTCATTCAGGCCATGCCTGGCTGCAGTGATGAGGTATTGGCAAAGCTGGAGGAAAATGTCAATAAGACGCCGTATATCACACAATTATTGGAAATTGGCTTCACGCCGGAACGGATTATTGGTATTTTAGGCCGTGATTTGGATGTGGATATCAAGGAAACGGTGCCCGTAGAGTTTAAATGTCGCTGCAGCCGCGAGAGCATTTTGGGCGCATTGGGACGTCTGGATAAAAAATCTTTAGAGGAGCTTGCCCAGGATGAGGTTACAGAGGCTCATTGCCAGTTCTGCAATAGCACTTATACCTTCGAACAAAATGAAATTCAAGCACTGTTAGAAGAGAAATAAACAAAAACAACCTTGACGAATTAAACTTTTGTTTGTATAATAGTCTTAGAAAAAGAAATTTAGATAGGAGGCTGGCATAAATGGATGCTGATAAAAAGAAGGCTTTAGACGCGGCTTTACACCAAATTGAGAAGGATTTTGGTAAGGGTAGCATTATGAAGCTAGGTGAAGCTAGCGCTAAGATGAATATCGAGGTTATTCCTACTGGTGCGCTGTCCTTGGATATCGCCTTGGGTGTGGGTGGCATTCCTCGTGGCCGTGTGATTGAAATCTATGGCCCTGAATCCTCCGGTAAAACTACCGTTGCTTTGCATATGATTGCGGAAGCACAGAAAATGGGTGGCTATGCAGCCTTTATTGACGCGGAGCATGCGCTTGATCCCGAGTATGCACGTCATTTAGGCGTTGATATTGATAATTTGCTCGTTTCTCAGCCTGATAATGGCGAACAAGCTTTAGAAATTGCTGATGCATTGGTTCGTAGCGGTGCGATTGATATTATTGTTATAGACTCTGTGGCTGCACTGGTACCTCGCGCTGAAATCGAAGGCGAGATGGGTGACTCCCATGTGGGCCTGCAGGCACGTCTGATGAGCCAGGCATTACGTAAGCTGACAGGTCTTATCGCTAAATCCCGCTGCGCTACAATCTTCATTAACCAGATTCGTGAGAAGGTTGGTGTAATGTTTGGTAATCCGGAGACTACTACCGGTGGTCGTGCTTTGAAGTTCTATTCCACCGTGCGTCTTGATGTACGTCGCATTGATACTCTGAAAAACGGTAATGATATGATTGGCAGCCGTACTCGCGTGAAGGTTGTTAAAAATAAGGTAGCGCCTCCCTTTAAGCAGGCTGAATTCGATATTATGTACGGTAAGGGTATTTCCCATGAGGGCTGTCTAGTCGATTTAGGCGCTGAGCTTGATATCATCAATAAGAGTGGTGCTTGGTACTCCTATGGTGATACCCGCCTGGGCCAAGGCAAGGAGAAGGTTAAGGACTTCCTGCGTGATAATCCGGAAATTGCGAAGGAGATTGAAGCTAAAATCCGCGCGGTAACTACGGTTAAGGTGGAGGCTGGCGCAGAGGACGTACCGGAAGTAATGGATGATGTGGAACCGATCTTCAAGGACGAGGAATAAGCGTAGCTCTAGCTTCGCTGAAGAGCAGGAGCTTGACTTAGAGCAGGACTACGGCTTAGATTCAGGTCAGAGTGAACGTAGGCCGAAGCGGCGTTCACGGAGAGCACAGCAGGGTAGTGCGCAAGAGTCGCAGACCTTTGCAACTGCCCAGCAGGCATATGAGTGTGCCCTGACGCTGTTGAACTACCGTGATTATAGCGAAAGGAAAATGCTTGAGCGCCTAATCGAGAAGGGTGCCAGCGAGGAGCAGGCTACCGAAGCTTTAGAGAAGCTCAAGGAATATGGGCTCATCAATGAGGAACGCTATGTGGCGCGTCTCTACGAGGGATGGTTGGCCAAGCGCTGTTATGGACGCCAGCATTTGCGGGCTGAGCTCGCAAAGCGTGGTGTTTGTAGCGAATTGACGCAGAGTGTATTAGAGCAGTTTACACCGGAGCTGGAGCTGCAGCAGGCACAGAATGCAACAGAGCTTTTCTTGCAGCGTAATCGTGGGAAGCTTAAGGAACTGCCTGAAGGCGAGCGGGAAAGACGTGTTTATCTTAGTAAACTGTACGCTGCGGGAGCACGCTTCCTCGCAGCGCGGGGCTTCGCAGGAGCTGCTATGTCCGTGCTACAGGATAAGCTTTCATCTCTTTTTTCGCAATTATAAGCTAATTTTTAAGGCTAAAAGCGTCGGAATAGTTGATAAATGACGTTAATCGTGCTATGATATTATTGGATCCTGAGGAAGGACCTGTAATATTGATATTGCTATAAATAGAAGAGAAAAGAGAGGTTTTTGACATGACCGTAGTAGAAAAGTATCTGCAAATTGCAAAGCTGGCTAAGGATCCTGCTAATACCGAGGTTGTTATTGATGGTATCCTGACTTTCTTTGGTATTGACTCCATTGATTTGGGTCTGGGCATTGAAAGACTGTACACCACTAAGGTTATTGATTATAAATTTAGAAGCGTGCTCTATAAGGGCGAAGACTTAGCTGGCATTATGGCTTGGTTCAAAGAAAAGGCTGGCGTAACTGATGAAGAAATCGCTGCTGCTGAAGCTAAAGAACAAGACTACATTGCTGGTTGCCTGTTACTGGCTAAACAATACCTGGGCATGGGTCATGTAGTATGCGGTACTACTTATCTTGAGCTTGCTGCAGCTAAAGGCTCTGCTGAAGCTAAGGCACAACTGAAGGATATGGAATATGCTAAAGACCAATGCATGCTGGGTGAACAATATCTGGCAATGGGCCATAAGGTTTGCGCTAGAACCTATTTTGAACTTGCTGCAGCTAAAGGTTGCCCGAAGGGTGCTGCTCGTCTGGCAGACATGGACTATATCGAAGGCTGCCTGCTGCTGGCTAAACAATATCTGGGCATGGGCCACTGCGTATGCGGTAAAACCTATTTAGAGCTGGCTGCTGCTAAAGGCTCTGTAGAAGCTGCACAGCAATTGAAGGATATGGAATATGCACAAGCTCAGTACATGCTGGGCGAACAATATCTGGCAATGGGTCACAAGGTTTGCTCCAAGACCTATTTCGAATTGGCTGCAGCTAAAGGTTGCCCGAAGGCTGCTGCTAAATTAGCTGAATACGAAGCTTAATAATTATTCTAAAGCAATGAGGCTGGAGCTTTGCTCCGGCCTCTTCTTTATTAGAAGGTTACTTTTAAGACTTGAAGCAGCTTTGAGATTGAGTCCTAAGCATTGTATTTATGGTCAAATGAGGAGGTATGGAATAATGTACGAAGTGAATTGTGAGCGCGTAGAGGCGCTTTTGAGCGGTCTAGCAGGCTATACTGATTCGGAGAATGGGGTCACTCGTTTGGCCTACAGCACCTTGGATAAGGAGGCACAGGAGTGGCTGTTGACGCAGGTGGCTGACTTAGGTTTGAAAATACGTGAAGATGCATTAGGTAATGTGTTTTTGCGCCGTGAGGGCAGCAGGCCTGAACAGCCTGCTGTAGCCTGTGGTAGTCATCTTGACACCGTAATTCAGGGTGGTGCCTATGATGGCATGTGTGGTGTAGTAGGTGCCTTGGAAGCGCTCTACATGCTGCGCGATACGGAGCTAAAACGTAGTGTAGAGGTAATTATCTTCCGTGCGGAGGAATCTAGTCGCTTCGGCTTTGCGACCATGGGAAGCAAGATTATTACTGGGGTGGCTACTCCTGAAAAGCTTAATAAGGGTGCGAAAAAGGATGATATTTCCTTCCTTGAAGCACTGCGTGCATGGGGATGTGATCCTGCAAAATACGAGGAAGCACTACTCCCGTCAGGCTACTATGCTAGCTTTAGTGAGCTACATATTGAGCAGGGCAAGGTATTGGAGCAGAAACGCAAGAGCATTGGCATCGTACATGGCATTGCAGCACCGACGCGCTTTAAGATTCATATTCAGGGGATGGCCGACCATAGTGGTGCAACTCCTATGGGCATGCGTCGAGATGCATTGGTTGCTGCAGCAAAGCTCATTCTTGCAGTAAATGATGCAGCCACGGAGGAAAAGGAGCATGGTACTGTAGGAACAGTTGGTGTAGTGGAGGTGGAGCCTGGCTCCATCAACGTTGTACCTGGCGCAGTTACACTTTGGGTGGATGTACGTGGTGTTGATAGTGCAAGCATCGAGCGTACTCTGAAAAATATTCATGAGCAGGCTGAGAGCGTAGCTGTTTTAGATTGCGTGGGCGTGCAGTTTGAAATGCTGACAGCGGATGCTCCAGTTGTACTGAGTGAGCACCTTGCAGCGCAGACTGAGGCTATCTGCCATGAGTTGGGCTATAGCTATGAGCATATGGTCAGTGGGGCTGGGCATGATGCAATGCATATGGCACGTGTTGCTCCGACAACAATGGTCTTTATTCCTTGCAGAGATGGTATTAGCCATAATCCTGCAGAGTATGCAAGTATTGAAGATATTAGTAAGGGTATAACTGTGTTAGCAAATATTCTAGCACGAGAAGCTAATAAATAATTTAAATACGTAATTTATTTCCTCATAAATAATCATGCTTTTGACAACCACTGGACATATATTAGTTCGGTGGTTGTTTGCTTTATAATGTGGACAAATGTTCTCTATATTTTCTTGACCTAGGCAAGCTATTTTCATATAATAATAATGTGGTTATGTAACTATAGTACTACAGCGTAGCTTGTTTATATAAAAAATAGCTTATGCTTAAGTGTTTAAAAGCTAGCAGGTGATAATATGGATTTTCAAATAAAGGCGCCGTTCGAGCCGGCTGGTGATCAGCCCCAGGCTATCGAGAAGTTGGCGCAGGGCGTGGAGCAGGGATTGCGCACACAGGTGCTACTCGGTGCGACGGGTACGGGCAAAACGTATACGATTGCGCAGGTGATTAACAAGGTACGCAAGCCGACGCTTGTCATCGCTCATAATAAAACGCTAGCAGCGCAGCTTGCGAGCGAGCTGAAGGCCTTCTTCCCTGAGAATGCGGTGGAGTATTTTGTCTCCTATTACGATTACTATCAGCCGGAGGCCTATATACCGCAGTCCGACACATATATCGAGAAGGATGCATCCATTAATGATGAGATCGATAAGCTGCGCCACTCCGCGACGAGTGCTCTTTTTGAGCGCAAGGACGTTATTATCGTGGCCAGTGTATCCTGCATTTATGGCTTAGGTGCGCCGCAGGAGTACTACGATATGGTGCTCTCGCTACGTTTAGGGCAGATTATAGATAGGCAAAAAATTCTCCATAAACTTGTAGAAATCCAGTACGACCGCAATGATATTGATTTTAAGCGCGGCACCTTCCGCGTGCGTGGCGATGTTATTGAGGTTATTCCTGCTGCCTATGGCGAGAAGGCAGTGCGCATCGAAATGTTTGATGATGAGGTTGATCGCATTCTGGAGTTCGATGTGCTCACTGGTGAAGTGCTGGCGCAGCGCAATCATGTGGCGATTTTCCCCGCCTCCCACTATGTAACGAGTCGAGAGAACCTCGTCCGAGCTATGGGCGATATTCGCGAGGAATTGGCCGAGCGACTGGACTACCTGAACCATAATTTCAAGGTGCTGGAGGCGCAGCGTTTAGAGCAGCGTACGAATTACGACCTTGAGATGATGAACGAGATGGGCTATTGCTCGGGCATTGAGAACTACTCCCGCCATTTAGCTGGGCGCAAGGCTGGGGAACCGCCCTTTACCCTCGTTAATTATTTTCCCAAGGATTTTCTGCTTGTTATTGACGAATCCCATGTGACGCTGCCACAGATTCGTGCCATGTATGCGGGTGACCGCTCGCGCAAGGAGATGCTGGTGGAGCATGGCTTCCGCCTGCCATCGGCCTATGATAATCGCCCGCTGACCTTTGATGAATTTCAGGCTCAGATTCGCCAGGCTATCTATGTTTCTGCGACACCTGCTCCTTACGAAATGGAGCAGGCACAGCAGGTGGTGGAGCAAATTATCCGTCCGACGGGCCTGCTTGACCCCGAGATTGAGATTCGCCCGATTAAGGGACAGATTGACGATTTATTAGGCGAGATTAATAAGGTCGCAGCTGCGAATGAGCGTGTGCTCGTGACGACGTTGACGAAGCGCATGGCTGAAGACCTAACGGAATATCTGAAGCAGGCGGGTGTGCGTGTGCGTTATTTGCATTCCGAGATTGCGACGATAGAACGCGCGGAGATTATCGATAGCCTGCGCGCGGGCAAGTTCGATGTGCTCGTAGGTATTAACCTCCTGCGCGAGGGGCTCGATTTGCCCGAGGTTTCGCTCATTGCCATTCTCGATGCGGATAAGGAAGGCTTCCTGCGTAGCGATACGGCGATGATCCAGACGATAGGTCGTGCGGCGCGCAATGCGCATGGGCGCGTCATCATGTACGCTGATAGGATTACCGATAGCATGCAACGCGCAATTGATGAAACGAATCGTCGTCGTGAGAAACAGGCTGCGTTTAATAAAGAGCATCATATTACGCCGAAGACGGTTTATAAGGAGCAGCGTCAGCTGATTAAACTGACGAAGGTTGCTGATGGCGATGCGAGCGCAGAGTATGGCGTTAAGGGCAAGAAAGCGCAGTCTAAGAAAGAGCTGCAGACGTTGGCACGCGAGCTGGAGCGTCGCATGCAGGAGGCTGCGAAGGCACTGGACTTCGAGGCGGCGGCAGAGCTAAGGGATCAACTTATAATTGTAAAAGGGAAGCTTGGGCAGAAGCTAGAGCCCAAGAGGAAGAAACGCGCGTAAGAAACGCGCGTGATAAAGCACCATCTACTTCAGAACGCTTCGTCGACGTACTTCTAGTACGACTCCTCAGCGTTCTTCGTATCTGGTACTTTCTGACGCACGTTGTGTAAAGCGTAATGAAATATAAGAAACGCGCGTATTAGGAGATAAATTAATGCAAGAAAAATTAATTGTAAAAGGCGCACGCCAACACAATTTGAAAAATATAACTGTAGAAATTCCGCGCAATAAGCTGGTCGTGATTACAGGTCTGAGCGGCAGTGGCAAGTCGAGTCTAGCCTTTGACACCATCTATGCCGAAGGTCAGCGCCGCTATGTGGAGAGTCTCTCCGCCTACGCGCGCCAATTCCTAGGGCAAATGGATAAACCCGAGGTGGATTATATTGAGGGCCTGAGCCCTGCTATTTCCATAGATCAAAAGACGACAAGTCGCAATCCCCGCTCCACGGTGGGCACGGTGACGGAAATTTACGACTACCTGCGCTTGCTCTTTGCTCGCGTGGGCGAGCCACACTGCCCTGAGTGCGGCAAGCTGATTGAGCAGCAGAGCGTGCAGCAGATTGTCGACCGCGTGCTGGAGCTAGCGGCGGGTACACGCTTCATGGTTATGGCACCCCTTGTGCGTGGACGAAAAGGTGAGCACCAGCGTGTGCTGGACGAGATGCGGCGTGCGGGCTATGTGCGCATGTATATCGATGGCGAGGTGCGCACACTGGATGAGGATATCGTTCTTGAGAAAAATAAGAAGCATAGCCTATCAGTTGTTATTGACCGTCTCGCTGTGCGCGATAATATTCAGCAGCGTCTGACGGATTCGGTCGAGACGGCACTGAAGTTAGCTGACGGCTTTGCTGAGGTAGCAGTCTTAGGGGAAAATACTGATATTATGCTCTTTAGTGAGCATTTTGCTTGCAATGATTGCGGCGTGAGTTTGCCGGCAATCGAGCCCCGCCTTTTTTCTTTCAATAATCCCTATGGTGCTTGCCCGGCTTGCACGGGTCTGGGTATGAATATGGAGTTTGACCAGGCGCTGATTATTCCCGACGGGGATAAAAGCTTTGCTGATCGTTGCCTTGCTTCCTTCAGTAATAACCAGAATTCATATTTTATGCGCCAATTAGCCGTTGTCCTTGCAGCCTATGGATATTCTTTGGACAATACCTGGAATGAACTCAGTCCCGAGGTTAAGGATATCGTCTGGAATGGTGCAGGCGAGCGCAAATTCGCCTTTTGGTACGAGAACCTACAGGGGGAGACGAAGCTTTATGATAAGGAGTATGAGGGCGTCATCAATGTTCTGAAGCGTCGTTATCGCGAGGCCTTCAGTGATGCGATGCGTCAGGAATACGAGGAGTTCATGACTAGCACGCCCTGCCCCGTGTGTCACGGCAGTCGTTTGAAGCCAGAGGTACTCTCCATCCTTGTCGGTGGCAAGAATATTTGCCAAGTTACGGCGCTGACGGTGCGCGATTGCTTGCGCTTTTTTGCGGAGCTCAAGCTCACGGAAAGGCAGCAGTTCATCGCCAAGCAGGTGCTGAAGGAGATTGTGGCACGTTTGCAATTTTTGAACGATGTGGGTCTGGACTATCTGACTCTGGACCGCAGTGCAGGTACACTCTCGGGTGGCGAGGCGCAGCGCATACGCTTGGCAACGCAGATTGGCAGTGGTCTGACGGGTGTACTGTACATCCTGGATGAGCCCAGCATCGGTCTGCATCAGCGTGATAACGGCAAGCTGCTAGAGACGCTGAAGCATCTGCGAGACCTGGGCAATACTTTGCTCGTTGTCGAGCATGATGAGGAAACAATGTATGCGGCGGACCAGATTATCGATATCGGTCCGGGAGCAGGCGAGCATGGTGGCGAGGTAGTAGCGCAGGGAACAGTGGAGGAGATTAAGCAGGTACCTGCGTCCATGACTGGTACTTATCTGAGCGGACGCAAGTTTATACCTGTGCCGAAGCACCGTCGTCCCTGCGATGGACGCTATCTGCGCATTAAAGGTGCACGTGCTAATAATTTGAAAAATATTGATGTGGACATCCCGCTGGGCGTTTTCACTGTGGTGACGGGCGTGAGCGGTAGTGGTAAGTCCACGCTGATTAATGATATTCTTTATAACACCCTCGGTGCAAAGCTGAATGGTGCGCGTTTGCGCCCGGCGGAGCACGATACGATTGAGGGGCTGGAGCATGTGGATAAGGTCATTAATATTGACCAATCGCCTATCGGGCGTACGCCTCGCTCCAATCCCGCTACTTATACTGGTGTTTTTGACTTCATACGCGAGCTGTTCAGCCAGACGAATGAGGCGAAAATGCGCGGCTACAAGGCAGGTCGCTTCAGCTTTAATGTGAAGGGAGGACGCTGCGAGGCTTGCAAGGGCGATGGCATGAATAAAATCGAGATGAATTTCCTGCCCGATGTTTATGTGCCCTGCGAGGTGTGCCATGGTGCGCGTTATAATCGCGATACGCTGGAGGTGCATTACAAGGGCAAAAATATCGCTGAGGTGCTGGATATGACGGTAACTGAGGCCTGCGAATTTTTCAAGAATCTGCCCCGCATAGCGCGCAAGCTGGAGGTGCTGGAGGACGTAGGCTTGGGTTATATCCATTTGGGACAGGCTGCTACGACGCTCTCTGGTGGCGAGGCACAGCGCGTGAAGCTCGCGACGGAGCTGTCACGCCGCAGCACAGGGCGCACGGTCTACATTCTCGACGAGCCCACGACGGGCCTGCATATTGCCGATGTGCATAAGCTGCTCGATGTTCTGCAGCGTTTAGTTGAGGCGGGTGACAGTGTCATCGTGATTGAGCATAATCTTGATGTGATTAAGGTGGCGGATTATATCATCGACCTTGGTCCTGAGGGTGGCGACAAGGGGGGAACGCTGGTTGCTAGCGGTACGCCTGAGCAGGTCGCAAAGGTGAAAAAATCCTACACGGGTCAATATATTAAGCAGGAGCTAGCTAAGGCTAAGCAAAATGGGTGGTACGTATGACGGAATTAGCAGCGGGCTTTAGTGATAGTATAAAAAATGCGCTGGCAGTGCTGCCGGAAAAGCCGGGCGTCTATCTGATGCACGATGCTGAGGGCAAGGTTATCTATGTGGGCAAGGCCGTGGTGCTGAAAAATCGTGTGCGCAGCTATTTTCGTAATCTAGCAAGTCATACGCCGAAGGTGCGCGCCATGGTCGCAAAAATTGCCGAAATCGAGACCATTGTGACCTCGAGCGAGGTCGAGGCGCTGATTTTAGAGTGCAATTTAATAAAAAAATATCGGCCGCGCTATAATATTAGCCTCAAGGACGACAAGACCTATCCCTATCTGAAGGTCACGGTGCAGGAGGATTATCCGCGCCTCTATGCGACGCGTCGCTTGCTGCGTGATGGGGCGAAGTACTATGGCCCCTACGCGGATGCGAGTGCGATGCATGCGACAGTGAAGCTGCTGCGCACGATGTTCCCTCTGCGCACCTGTCGCAAGATGAACCCAGATAGACCCTGTTTGAATTATCATATTAAGCGTTGTTTAGCACCATGCGCGGGCTATGTGGGCAAGGCTGAATATAGCAAGATGATTAAGTCCGTCTGCATGGTACTTGATGGTCGCACCACGGAGCTGGAGCGCGAGCTGAAGACGCGCATGCAGGAGGCAGCGGAGGAGTACGCCTTCGAGGAGGCGGCACGTTTGCGCGACCATCTGCAGGCGGTGGAGCGACTCAATGAGTCACAAAAGGCTGTGACGAATAATGGCGGCGATATGGATATCATTGGCCTGGCGCAGGATATGACAGGCCTGTGCGTGCAGATATTTTTCGTGCGCAAGGGTAAGCTCATTGGGCGCGACAACTTTTTCCTGCAGGATGGGGGCGACGAGGCGCGCGAGGTGCTAAGTGCCTTTCTGAAGCAATATTATAATGAGGCGACGTTCGTGCCGCGGGAAATCGTTCTGCCCGAGCTGCCGGAGGAGGACGAGCAAAGGCTAATCGAAATCTGGCTGACCGAGAAGGCGGAACGCAAGGTGGAGCTTTTGCGTCCACAGCGCGGAGTAAAGCGAGAGCTTTTGCAGTTGGCTAATGAGAACGCAGCTAAGCTGCTCGCCGAGCGCTTGCGTAAGGGGAGTCTCTCGCTCAAAAATGACGTGGAGGCAGCAGAGGAGCTGCAGCAGGCGTTGGGTCTTGAGCATTCGTTGGAGCGTATGGATTGCTTCGATATTTCCCATACGCAGGGCAGTGAGACAGTAGCTTCGATGGTTGTTTTTCGCAATGGCAGCATTAGTAAAAAGGATTATCGCAAGTATAAAATCGTTTCGGCTGAAGGTAAGCCGGACGATTTTAAGTCGATGCAGGAGGTCGTGTACCGTCGCTACAAGGATTATGAGGATTTGCCTAATCTCGTTGTTATTGACGGCGGTAAGGGGCAGCTGAGCTCGGCGCTGGAGGTTATTCGTGGACTGGGTCTGGCAGATTTGCCTGTGGTTGGTCTTGCTAAACGCGAGGAGGAAATCTTTATCCCACATCGCAGCACTAGTATTTTGCTCGATCGCGATAGTGCAGCGCTGCACTTGATTCAACGCATTCGTGATGAGGCGCATCGCTTCGCAATTACGTATCACCGTAAGCTACGGGGTAAGCGCAATCTTGTTTCGGTGTTGGATCATGTCGAAGGCATCGGTCCGAAGCGGCGCCAGGAGCTGTGGAAGGCCTTCAAAACACTTGATGCTATGAAGGCGGCCAGCGTAGAGGAACTTGCAGCTGTAGAAGGTATGAACTACGCGGCGGCGCAGACGCTGTACGATTTCTTTCGCTTAGATTTGCCAGAGAAGAAAGAAGCCTTGCGCTAAAACATAGTGGTTTTTACATAAATATGGTTTCTATAATAATTTACAAATACCTAACTGTGTGCTACAATAGTTAGGTATTTTTTTATTTAAAGGAGTGATTTTATTCATGCAAGCTACTACTGAAAAGAAGAATGGCGGCATTTTAGCTCTGATTGAACGCATTGGTAATAAAATTCCGGATATTACCATCCTCTTCATCGGTGCTTTTGTTATTTGCTGTGTTCTTTCTGCAGTACTTTCAACCATGCACTTTGGTTATGTGCACCCTACCACTGGTAAGGAAATTGTCGTAAATAATATGCTGAGTGGCAAAAATCTTGTCACCCTGCTTTCTAAAATGGTGTCCAATTATAGTGGCTTCCCCCCGCTGGGCATGGTAATCGTGGCAACATTGGGTATCGGCATTGCTGATGGCTCCGGTTATATCAACACCGCGCTGAAAAAGATTCTGGCGATTACCCCGAAGTTCCTCATTACCCCGATTATTATTCTCGTAGGTATGCTGAGCCATCTGGGTCCCGATACTGGTTATGTAATCATTATTCCTGTGGCTGCGTACATGTTCTATGCAACCGGTAAGCATCCGCTCGCAGGTATCGGTGCTTCCTTCGCAGGTATTGCAGGTGCTTTTGCTGCGAACTATACCCCGTCTGCAATTGACCCCGTTATTCAGGGCTTCACCCAAAGTGCAGCGCAAATCATCGATCCCAGCTACCAAGTAAACGTACTGTGCAACTATTTCTACGCCTTTGGTGCTACCTTCGTGGTTATTCCCAGCTGCTGGTATGTAACCGAGCGCATTGTAGAGCCTTGGCTGTGGAAAAACTGCCCGCTGGACGAGGATATCGATGTGGGCGAGGATGGTAATACCGAGGTGACTGCCCGCGAGAACAAGGCCTTCTACGCCGCTACTGCTGTGCTGTTGGCTATGGTAGCAGGCCTGGTAGCGCTGTTGATTCCTCAAGACTCCATTCTGCGTGATGCCAATGGCATGCTGGCCAGCTTTAAGGCTCCCGTAATGCAGTCCATCGTCTCCCTGCTCTTCATCTTCACCGGTGCAGTGGGCTTAGTTTATGGTGTTTTGGTAGGCAAATTTAAATCCTCCAAGGACGTGACCAAGGCTATGGAGGACATTACTAAAACTCTGGTACAATTGATTGTTTTCTACTTCTTCGCCGCTCAATTCCTCTATGCCTTCGGCGCCTCTAATATGGGCGCTCTGATCGCGGTGGCCGGCGCAGAGTTCTTGAAATCCTTGGCTCTGCCGCCTCAGGTTACTGTTTTTGGCATCATTATTTTCGTTGCCTTCCTGAACCTGATTATCACCTCTGCTTCCGCTAAATGGGCTATTTTGGCGCCGATTTTCGTGCCCATGCTCATGGCCGTAGGCATTGCTCCGGAGCTGACCCAGGTGGCCTTCCGTGTCAGCGACTCCGCTGTGAACGTAGTAACCCCTATGTTCGCTTTCTATCCTTTGATTATTCTCTATTGCCAAAAATATGTGAAGAGCGCTGGTATCGGTACCTTGAGCTCCTTGATGCTGCCCTATACCGTGGCTTTGCTGGTTAGCCTGACCATTATGCTCTATGTATTCTGGGGCTTAGATATTCCTTTGGGTCTGCAGGCCGACTATGTATATCCGAGAAGAATGATGTAAGAAAGGAAGTTTTGAAATGACTAATATGCAAGAGCGATTAACTGCTCGTTTTCTGCGCTATGCCGCGATTAGCTCTCAAAGTGTGGAGGGGTCTCCCGTAGTGCCGTCCACTCCCGGCCAACGTCAGTTGGCCGAGCTGCTAAAGAGTGATTTAGCTGAGCTGGGTCTGGTGGATTTGGAAATCAGCGAATATTCCGTGCTCACCGGCCATCTGCCTAGCAATTTGCCGGCAGGTTATCACAAGGTGCCCACCGTGGGCTGGGTTGCGCATTTGGATACTGTTAACGTGAACCTTTCTCCTGATGTGCATCCGCAAATCGTGAAGAATTATCAGGGTGGGGACGTGCTTTTGAATGCGGAAAAGCAAATCTATATCAAGGTTAGCGAGCATCCTGAATTAGAAAAATACATTGGCAGCGATTTGATTACCAGCGATGGCACATCCGTGCTGGGCGCTGATAATAAGGCAGCTATCGCCAATTTAATGGTAGCTTTGGAAACCTTAAAGAATGA
>JAXEPX010000097.1:0-12958 GCA_034117325.1 Phascolarctobacterium sp.
GGAGCGATTTATAAATATTCCTTGAGCATAGCTTTGACAGTGGAGTTAACCTCTTGCGGAATGCTTTTGGCAGCTTTGTTATTAATGCCGATAGCTTTGGCAACTGCAAGAATATCGGTTAGGCTAGGATTTGCTCCATTGCCATTAACAGTTGTCGCGTGCTCACCGCCCAGTGAATAGCTATAGGTGAGGTCGTAGGCGGGGGAAAGAACCCAGCGTTTTTCTTGCTCTAGGTAGAGGTAGGTAAAGTTCTTGGAGTGGTCATCACGATTATGAGCGAAAACATTAAAGCACATGAGCCTGTACAGCTTTTCGAGCTCGGTATAGTCATGCGTGAGCGCCATGGTGAGCTTGCCCAAGGTTATGTAATCGAGATTAGGGATGCGATGCGACGTTTCTAGGAGCGCGCTGGCGCTCAGCATGTGGATGGGCTCCAGACCATGGGCCGTGAGCTCTCTATCAAAACGCTTGGTGCCAAAATACCCGGGACATTTTTTAGAGGGGAAGAGTTTTGTAGCACTCATCTCGATGCCGCAGGCCTTGGCACATTGGGCGTAGTCATATTCCTGTTTACCAATAGTATTTTTGTCGGTGGAAGCAGGGAATTTGATAATCCAATCCTCTCCGTCTATAGCGGTCAGAATTTTGGGTCTGGCGCCGCCGGAGGAGCCGCCGAGCGCAAATAGCTCATCGATATTCTCGCTGTAATTAGTGGCAAGGATATTTTGACATTCTTCGGCGAGCTTGTCTAAATCGTAGGGCTGCGCCTTGTCGCTAAGCTTAAATTCTGGCTCGTAGGTCAGCACGCCCATGCCTGCTGCGCCTACTATGGCCAGGCGTTCGAGACTGCCAATGCTTTGTGGAGCAATGTGATTTTTCAATAAAAGGCGGTCTACTAAAAGTCTGCCCCAACCATCGGGCATGCTGTCAGCAAAAACTCCAAATAAGCCGTCAAAAGGCTCCATTTTGGCAATAAAGGGGCCTGGCCTGAGCGGTAGGGAAAAGGGGCTTATGCTGAAGCCATGGGCAAGCCAACTTCTCTCATATGCAAAAACGGTTTGGTATTTTTGGTGGCGAATAATACTGCCTACCGAATTGCCTTTATAAAGCACATTAATTTTGGTTACGGTTTGCATTTTCTACTTCCTCGAGGGTGAGATAGGGAACATCGGAAAAGAGGTTTTTGAGCTCTTGCTCGCATTCTAGAGCTATGGCGATTTTTGTAAGGGATAGGAGGGAGATTTCACCCGTGCTTTCAAAGCGCTTCACGGAACCTAAGCTTACTCCTGATTTTTCGCTCAGTCTTATCTGTGAGATGCTGCGGCGCTTGCGGACGGCGCGGATTCTTGCTGCTATGCCCTTATTAATCTCTTGGGGAGTGATTTCTTCGAAGTTAAATAGTAGTGTATTCATAGCTAATATTTTAGCTTAAAATGGCGAAAAAAGCAAGAAATAGATAATATATTAGCTGAAGTGTATGGGAATATCGTTGGTTAGTACTGCTTTAAATTAGCACAACAAACTCTCCTCTCAAATTTCACATATTTTTGTTGCGAATTGTGGGCTGGGGGTATATGCTTTAGAGAAAAAATTTGATATAATTATTAAGATAAAAATGGAGTAGTGTTGCTACACACAGAGATATGGAGGGAACATTTTTGGAAGAAATTTGTCGTGAGGTATCGGGTACTAATTTTACCCGTAAGGTTATTGCCATTATTGCACTGCTTTTAATTGGCTGCCTATTTATTAATGAATGGATGAACGTGCAGGAAACCCGCCACCTGAGCTTGATTGGCTGGGGCCTGAACTGCGTACTGTTTGGCCTGTGGATTTGGCGTGTCTCCTTCAAATATACCATTATTTTATACAAGGACAAGCGCTTGGAGGTTATCACCGAGGGCCTTGGCTTTATCAAGCGCACCTATAGCGTGGATTTGACGCGCACGGAAAGCTTTACCAATAAATACGTGCGCAGCTTCTTCCGCAAAACGAAAATCAGTCATTATATCCATCGGTACAGCTCCCTGGACGAGAATCCCCAGCGCCTCCTGGTGTTTACCGAGGGTAAGAAAAATAAACTGGCAGGTCTGCTCTTTAAATGCAGCGATGATTTCCTGAAAAAGCTGCAAAAGGCGCTGCCTGATAAGTACATTCAGTTATAATTTGGGGAGGTCCATAATGTCCGGTATTGAAAATGCAGACGTTTTACAAGTAACAACCAGGGTTTTCCAGGTTTTCTTTGCATCCTTTTTCTATATTTTCTTCATTGCGAAAAAGGTTGGTCCTGAAAATAAAAAGCTGTGGTTCAAAAAACGCAAAAAATACACCTTCTTCAACCGTCGTGGTATCTTTGGCGAGGACTTGAACTTTGGCTATCCTGTAACCTGGCAGGGTATTTTAGTATTTTTAGCAATTTACGGCGTCATCTTCGGCGTCGGCTATTGGTACATTTTTGTACATGCATATTAAGCACAGGCAAATTAAAGGAGAGTATAAAATTTCATGGCTGAAATTAGAGGCATTATTGTAAAAAAACAGGGCGAACGCGCTGAGATTAAGGTGGATAAAACCGAAAGCGAGCTGCAGGGCCTGCCGAAATACCTCGACTGCTGGAATCCTGTAGGAGCGAAGGCTGGCGATGTAGTGGGCGCTGAGTACCGCGATTTTGATAATACCAAGGCCAAAATGATCATCTATGGTCTGCCCGTAACGGGCGTGCTGGCAGGCGTAGCCTTTGGCAATAGCCTGGCTACCTTCTTCCACATGGATAAATGGCCCTTTATCGCGGGCGGTATCGTGCTCTGGCTCATCGTCACCATTAGCTATGCGCGCATTTTTAAGCGTGATGCAGTGCGCGAGGGCAAGCAGCCTGTAATCTATGAAATCCAGGCGCAGGAAATGGTCATTGATATGAACAAAAAATAAGCTTCATAGCTACAGGTTAAGTTCAGTCTGTAGCTTTAAGCTTAAGCTAGGTAATAAAGGAGCATGAGCTATGCAGGTAATTTTAGCTTCAGCTTCACCCCGCCGTCAGGAGCTGCTGCGCCAGGTGGGCATTGAGCCAATCGTGCGCCCCGCGGACTTCGACGAGGAGGCGGGCAGTGCGGCGGCTGCGCGCGAGGTAGCATTGGCTAACGCGCTGGGTAAATGTCGCGCTGTAGCTCTCAAGGAGGGCGATGCTCTTCCCGTAGTGGCTGCGGATACGATTGTCGTGATTGACGAGGCTATTTTGGGCAAGCCCCGTGATGCGGAGGACGCGGTAGCGATGCTGACGCGCCTGTCCGGACGCTCGCATCAGGTGATGACGGGTGTGGCGGTGCGCTATGCAGGACGCGAAAGCGCGCAGGTCTGCACGACGCAGGTGCATTTTCGCGAGCTGAGCGCGGCGGAGATCGAAGCCTATGTGGCGACGGGCGAGCCGCTCGATAAGGCTGGTGCCTATGGTATTCAGGGCCGTGGTGCCCTTTTAGTAGAAAAAATCGAGGGCTGCTACAATAATGTGGTGGGCCTTCCCTTAACCATGCTGTATTCCATGTTGAAGGAAATAGGAGCTATCATGAAAAGATGATTTGCCGTGGCGGCAGTGGCTATGATCCGCGTTATACGGGACGTAGTAGCGACTTGGCTCAAGGTGGCCAGGGACAAGAATTTACAGACGTAACAGAGATTAATAATTTAACCAAGGAAAAGTATTTACCCCGTAAGGACTTAATTCTTAAGGATTTAACGATTAAGGATTTACCACTGGAGGAACGCCCCCGCGAAAAGCTGATGGCGCGGGGTGCAGGTGCGCTGACGGATGCAGAGCTGCTCGCCATTCTGCTGCGTACCGGGACAGCGTCCCAATCGGCGCTGAGCATCGGCAGGGAGCTGACGCGTGATGGCGGCTTGTATAAAAGGCTGGCCTTTGTTTCACGCGTACAGGAGCTTACGCAAATAAGGGGTCTGGGCCAGGCGAAGGCAGCAACTGTCCTCGCGGCACTGGAGCTGGGCAGACGGCTAGCGTCTGCACGCCCTTTAGATAAATTTTATTTTCGTGGACCGGAGGACGGAGCGGCCTATCTCATGCCCCGCCTGCGCTACGCCACGAAGGAACAGTTTTTGGTAATTTTATTAAATAGTAGAAATAAGGTAATAGGTACGGAGCTAGTCAGTGAGGGCACGCTAACTACCTCCTCCGTGCATCCACGGGAGGTTTTTCAGGCGGCGATTCTGCAGCATGCTGCGAGTATCGTGGTGGCGCATAATCACCCCAGCGGCGACCCTGCACCCAGCGCAGCTGATCAGGAGCTGACGCGGCAGCTAGTGGCTTCGGGCAAGGCACTGGCCATTCCTGTGCTGGATCATTTAATCATTGGCGACGGCACCTATTATAGCTTTCAAGAGGATAAGGCTTTAGAAAAATAGGAGGACAGGTGGAAATGAAATTTACATTCCCGAATATTAGTATTTTTAACAATATGTCCGATGATATGGGTATAGATTTAGGCACGGCCAATACCCTTGTACATTGCAAGGATAAGGGTATTATTATTCGCGAGCCGTCCGTAGTAGCAGTGGAAAAGGATACGAATGAGGTACTGGCCATCGGCGCGGAGGCTAAGCGCATGATTGGTCGTACTCCTGGTAATATTGTGGCAATTCGCCCGATGAAGGATGGCGTTATTGCTGATTATGAGATTACGCAATCCATGCTGAAATATTTCATTAAGCAGGCTATGGGTGCGCGCACCTTTGTGCGTCCCCGCATTCTCGTAGGTGTGCCGAGCGGCGTTACCGAGGTTGAAAAGCGTGCTGTTATCGATGCGACGATTGAGGCTGGTGCGCGTGAGGCGTACCTGATTGAGGAGCCCATGGCTGCGGCTATTGGTGCCGGGCTGCCGGTGCAGGAGGCTACTGGTAGCATGGTTGTCGACATTGGCGGTGGTACCTGCGAGGTAGCAGTTATTTCCCTGGGCGGCATTGTTGTTTCCAAGAGCGTGCGCTGCGGCGGCGATGCTATTGATGCTGCCATTGTGCGTTATGTACGCAAAACCTTTAACATGTTCATTGGCGAGCGTACGGCGGAGAATATTAAAATGGAAATCGGCACTGCTATGAAGGTGGAAAACCCCGAGGAGATGGAAGTGCGCGGTCGCGACCTCTTGAGCGGTCTGCCGAAGAGCATTCAGGTTAACGCTAACCATGTGTGCGAGGCTGTGGATGAGCCCGTGAGCATGATTGTGGACGCAGTTCGCAATACGCTGGAGCGTACTCCGCCTGAATTAAGTGCGGATATTATGGACCGCGGCATCGTGATGACCGGTGGCAGCTCCATGCTGCGCAATCTGGATCGTCTGATTTCCCGCGAAACCGGCATGCCCGTTTATGTTTCCGACGAAGCGCTGGACTGCGTAGCACTGGGCACGGGTATTGCGGTAGAAAATATCGACATTTATCGTAAGGGCTTCATGACCTCTAAATAATAGGTAGTAGCATGAGTAAAAGGTTGATGCTCATCATCATGGGTGGTTTCGTGCTCGTGGGTATGCTGGCACTGGCCATCGCGGGGGGCAGTCGCTTTCCTCTGGTGAATGCGGTGGTGACGGCAGTGGTGCTGCCCGTGGAAAATGGCTTCAATGCCGTGGGCAATGCTGGCAATAGCCTGCGCGGCTATTGGAAGGCGCTGACCGTGATGCAGAGCGAGAATGAACAATTAAAACGTGATAATATTGAGCTGCGCAATGCGAATATTGCCATGGCCTCCGTCTACGCCGAAAATAAGCAGCTGCGCGAGCTCCTGGAGTACAAGGAGCAGCATCGCAGCCAAAAGGTCGTAGCAGCGAAGGTTATTGCGCGTAATTTTGGCGATTTGCGCGATTCGATGTATATTGATGCGGGCTCGGATAAGGGGCTCGAGCGGGAGATGGCCGTGGTCAATGGTGGTCTCGTGGGCGTAGTGGACGAGGTGTACCCTTCCTACGCGCGCGTGCTGCTCATTAATTCGCCCCGCTTTAAGGTGGGCGCGCACGTGCTGCGCCACGATAGTCGTGCTGTGGGCGTTATCGGTGGGCGCACCGGCTCCACTGATAATCTGGTGCTGGAGCATGTGTACCGCGAGGCAAGCCTGCGCGAGGGCGATGTCATCGTGACGAGCGGCTATAGCGGCAGCCATCCGGCGGATATTCTCATCGGTACGGTCAACAAAACGCGTATGGATAGCGTGGGTCTTTTGCAGGAGGCGGACGTGCATGCGGCGGCTGATGTGGCCGATGTGGAGCAGGTGCTAGTTATTACGGCATTTACACCATCACCCCAAATTAAAATGTATAAGCAGGGAGGACAGGCAAAATGAGGAGACTGATTTGGCCCGTCCTGTTTCTGCTTTTAATACTAGTGCAGGGAGCGGCGTCGGCCTTTTACACGGGCTGGCTGTCCTGCGATTTAGCTGTGCTGGGACTATACGCTTTCGCCATGCTGCGGGGCGAGCGCCACGGTGCGCTTGTAGGCTTCGGTATTGGCTTCGTGCAGGATGCGCTGACGGTGGGCGTCTTTGGTTACCATATGCTGACGCGCATTGCCCTTGGCTATTGTGTTGGCCTGATGAAGGAAAAGGTGGTCAAGGATAATGCTACCTTCCATGTGGCGACTATCGCTGTGCTCAGCGCGGGGCTGCGCTTTGCCTATTGGTGGCTGGAGCTTATTCGTAGCGGCGGCCGCTGGGGCATTTTTTTTGAATATCTGAGCGCGAGCATCGGCTATATTTTGGGCAATATGCTTTTAGTAGTGCCGGTGGTGCTTTTATGTAAACGTGTTTATCAATGGATTCGGGAGAAGGATATCTCCTATTAGTGGTTAGTTATTAGTATTTAGTTATTAGCTGCTAGTTACTAGAAGTAGTTAGACTAGGCTAGTTATATATGTGTGGTTAGCTTTGTGAAAATGTAAAGCTGCTTGAAGAAAGGGGGCAGGGCAATGCTGAATAAAAAACAAACTGTGCGCTTGCAGACGCTATTAGCAATTTGCCTCTGCCTTTTTGTCATCCTGCTGGGGCGCATGGTCTACCTGCAGCTCTGGCGCGGGGATTATTATACGAAGCAGTCCGACGGCAACCGTCTGCGCCAGTCGAAAATCATTGCTCCGCGCGGGCTGATTTTTGATAAGGATGGCAAGGAGCTGGTTAATAATTTGCCCGGCTATGCGGTGGTACTGCAAAAGCAGGCTGAATATAAGCCGGAGACGCTGCAGCATATTAGCCAATTGCTCGATATCCCCCTGGATGTGATTAAGAAAAAAATTAAGAATAGCGAGAACTATTACGAGCCCATTATGCTGAAGGGTGACCTGACGCCGGAGATGGTGACGCGCATTGAGGAGCAGCGTCGCTATATGCCCGAGGTCATGCTCGCTGTGCAGCCCATTCGCACCTATCCCTATAAGGAGCTGGCGGTGCATGCGCTGGGCTATGTGGGCGAGGTAAGCGCCTACGAGATTGAAAAGGGTCTCTTTAAAAATGTTACCCAGGGTAGCATCGTAGGTAAGGCGGGCCTGGAAAAAAGCTATGATAAGGTTCTGCGCGGTGAGGACGGCGCCTTCATGGAGGAGGTTGACGTAGCGGGTAATGTGGTGAAGCATTTCGATAGCGTGAAGCCGATTCCCGGCAAGAATCTGCAGCTGACGATTGACTACCGCTTGCAGAGTGCGCTGGAGGAGTTTACGGATAAGCATTTGGCGTTCCTGCGCGGCAGCGGCATTGCGCCGCGGGCGCGTGCGGCGGCAGTAGTGGCGATCGACCCCCGCAATGGTGCGGTGCGGGCCATGGTAAGCCGTCCCGGCTACGACCCCAATCTTTTTGTACACGGCATTTCCTCGAAGGATTGGAATCGCATTAATAATGATGATGCCTATCCCATGAATAATAAGGTTATCAGCGGCGAATATCCGCCCGGCTCCACCTTTAAGATTGTCACCGGTAGTGCGGCTTTCGAGCTGAAGAAGGTGGGCTTGCGTGAGCCCATTTTCGACGGTGGCTTCCATCCCCTAGTTCCCACGATGGGTAACGCTGGCGGCGAGGTGCTGGGCTGGTTGACCTTTATCAGCGCGCTGGCGATGAGTGATAACGTATATTTTTATGAATTAGGCTATCGTGTGGGCATTGATAATATTGCGAAATATGCGCGCATTTACGGCTTTGGCGAGAAGACGGGTATTGACCTCGAGGGCGAGAGCAGGGGCCTCGTCGCTTCCAAGCAGGTAAAGCGCGAAATCTGGGACGAGGACTGGCGCCTCGGTGATACGTTCAACGCAGCTATCGGCCAGGGCTTCAACCTGACTACGCCGATGCAGCTGGCCGTAATGCTGAGCATCGTGGCCAATGGTGGCACGAAGTTCCAGCCCTATCTCGTAGATAGAATTTTAAATAGCGATGGGACGCTTTTTGAAACGCCGAAGCGTGCTGAG
Source organism: Phascolarctobacterium sp. (assembly GCA_034117325.1). Lineage (GTDB taxonomy): Bacteria > Bacillota > Negativicutes > Acidaminococcales > Acidaminococcaceae > Phascolarctobacterium_A. The sequence continues at coordinate 8,443 of JAXEPX010000097.1, forward strand.
GGCAAGCATATCGATGTGTCCCAGCAGACGATTGACTATATGCGCCAGGGCATGAGCGCGACGACGCAGGAGGGCGGTACTGCCTCCTACTTCAGCCAGCTGCCCAAGCCCATTGCGGGTAAGACTGGTACGGCGGAAAACTCCCATGGCCGTGACCATGGCCTTTTTGTAGCCTATGGTCCGGTGGAGGACCCCGAGCTCGTCGTAGTCTGCATTGTGGAGCAGGGTGGCTTTGGCTCCACGGCTGCGGGTCCCATTGTTTATAAGGCGTTCGAGGAATTCTTCAAGGAACGCGGCTGGATGCCCGAGGAAAAGGCTAAGCCTGAGGAGCAGGGAGCAGGCGCTCCGGCGCAGCAGGCACAGTAAGGAGGTGGCCCCATGGATATCAAAAGAATTCTTAAGAATCTCGACTGGTGGCTGATTTTCGCTGTGCTGCTGCTGATGGGCTGTGGTCTGGGCCTCATCGATAGTGCTACCCATTCCTTCGCCGTAAGCACGGGCAAGGCGTGGCATGTGCAGCGTCAGAGCCTCTTTATGGTCTTTGGGCTCATTATGGTAAGCATTTCGCTGGCCTTTGACTATCGCATGCTGAAAAATTACGCTACGAAATTATATATTTTTAACATTATTTTGCTCATTGCTGTTATGCTGGTGGGCCATAGTCAGCTGGGTGCGCAGCGTTGGATCCAGATAGGCTCGCTTTCCTTTCAGCCGAGTGAATTTTCCAAGGTTTTCCTGATTATTTGCCTCGCCACCTTTATGGATAAGCGCATTGAGTGGCTGGAGGAATTCAAGGATTACCTACCAGTTTTTGCTTATATTTTTGTGCCCTGGCTGCTGGTTATGCGTCAGCCGGACCTGGGCACCTCGCTGACCTTTATTGCCATTTTAATCGGCATGATTTTCGTTAGCGGCTTTAAATATAAATGGTTCTTCCGCTTGGGCGTGGCCTTCGTGGCCTTTTTACCCGCCTTCTGGCTGGTGCTGAAGGATTATCAGAAGAACCGTATTCGCGTCTTTTTAAACCCGGAGCTGGACCCCTTTGGCAGTGGCTACCATGTTATTCAGTCGAAAATTGCCATCGGCAGTGGCGGCTTTTTGGGTAAGGGCTGGCTGGCAGGCACGCAGAGTCAGCTAAACTTCCTGCCGGAGAACCATACGGACTTCATCTTCGCTGTGGCGGGGGAGGAGTTCGGCTTCATCGGTGCGGCAGTGATTATCCTACTCTATATGATCATTATCTGGCGTGGCATTGCCATTGCGCTGGATGCGGATGATAATTTTGGCACGCTGCTCGCGGTGGGCGTGACGAGCATGTTCATGTTCCACGTGCTGGTTAATATCGGCATGACGGCGGGCATTATGCCGGTTACGGGCGTACCCCTGCCCTTTTTAAGCTATGGCGTCAGCTCACTGACGACGAATCTGATGCTGGTAGCGATTTTGCTCAATGTGAAGGCACGCAAGCAGAACCTGCAGTTCTAAGCCCTAGCTCAAGCTTGAGCTATGCAAAACTTGATACATGGCACATGATGCACGTGCATAATTCTTAGATTAGTAGATTAGTAAATTTAGTGAAGAGGAGAAAAGATATGGATAAGGAATTGACCATTGATATATTAAGCAGTGTGCAAAAGCCTGCGCGTTATACCGGTGGCGAATTTGGCAGCATTATTAAGCCTGCCGAGGAGGTGGAGGCGACCATTGCTCTGGCTTTCCCCGATGTTTATGAGGTGGGTATGAGCTATTTGGGCTTCAAGATTCTCTACCATTTGCTGAATAAGCAGCAGGGTGTGCAGGCCGAGCGCGTGTATGCTCCCTGGATTGATTTAGAGGCTAAGATGCGTGAGCGCGGGATTCCTCTGCGTACGCTGGAAACGAAAAAATCCCTGAAGGAATGTGATATCGTAGGCTTTACGCTGCAGTATGAGCTGAGCTATACGAATATTTTAAATATGCTGGACCTGGGCGGTGTGCCCGTCCTCGCAGCCGAGCGCAGTGAGGAGGATCCGCTGGTAATTGTGGGCGGTCCCTGCGTGTTTAACCCCGAGCCTTTGGCTGATTTCTTTGACTTCGCGATTATCGGCGAGGGCGAGGAGGTTATGGGCGAGGTGATGGAGGCCTATAAAGCGTGGAAGCGTGCCGGCAAGCCGGGCGGACGCCAGGGCTTTTTGCATGAGGTCGTAAAGATTAGCGGCATTTATGTGCCGAGCTTCTACGAGCCCGTCTATAATGAGAATATGACGATTAAAGAGGTGCTGCCCCTGGGCGAAAACGTGCCTCCCGTTGTCTATAAACGTGTCGTGCAGGACATGAATAGCATTGATTTTCCCAATGCGCCGATTGTGCCCTTTGGCGAGATTGTGCATGACCGCATTATGCTGGAGGTTTTCCGTGGCTGTAGCCGTGGCTGCCGCTTCTGCCATGCGGGCATGGTGTATCGCCCCGTGCGCGAGCGTCGTCCCGAGGTGCTGAAGGATTTGGCGCGTCAATTAGTCGATAATACCGGCTATAACGAGATTAGCCTCGTGTCCCTGTCCAGTGCCGATTATTCCTGCCTCGCGCCGATGGTACACGATATGATTACGGAGTTCAAGGATGAGCGGGTGAGCGTATCCCTGCCCTCCCTGCGTATCGATAGCTTCTGCGTAGCCATTGCGAAAGAGGTGCAGGCAGTGCGCAAGAGTGGTCTGACCTTTGCTCCCGAGGCGGGCAGCCAGAAGATGCGCGACGTGATTAATAAGGGCGTTACTGAGGAGGACCTGATGAACGCCGTGGGTGCGGCCTTCGAATCCGGCTGGAAGAGTGTGAAGCTGTACTTTATGATTGGTCTGCCCTTTGAAAATGATGATGATGTGCTGGCGATTGCCGATTTGGCACGCAAGGTGCAGTATAAATATTACCAGGTGACGGGCAAGAAGGGCTGCCAGGTAACGGTGAGTGCTTCCTTCTTCGTGCCGAAGCCGTATACGGCCTTCCAATGGTTCGCGCAGGATGATTTGGAGACTATTCGTCGTAAGCAGTTCCTCCTGAAGGACGAGATTAAGACGATTAAAAATGTGAAGCTCAATTACCATGATAGCAAGACGGGCATTATTGAGGCTGTCTTTGCTCGTGGTGATAGACGTGTGGGTAAAGCGCTGCTGGAGGCCTGGAAGCAGGGCGCGCGTTTTGATGGCTGGAGCGATTGTTTTGACTACGAGCGTTGGCTGGCTGCGTTTGACGCGGTGGGCATTGACAAGGATTTCTATGCTGCACGCCAAAGAGCGGAGGACGAGGTTTTCCCGTGGGAGCATATTTCCCCGGGTGTATCTCGCAAGTTCCTGTGGAACGAGTGGCAAAAGGCCTATGCACAGCAGCTCACGCATGATTGCCGTCGCACGAGCTGCACGGGCTGTGGCGTGTGCCAGAAGCTGGGCGTGAATATTATCGATTATAAAGGGGAGGTAGAGTGCTAATGAAGCTACGTATGCAAATTACGAAGGATCCTGAAATCCGTTTTATCTCCCATTTGGAGTATTCTCGTACGATTAGCCGCGCGATTCGTCGTGCGAAGCTGCCGGCAGCGTATAGCGAGGGCTTTAATCCGCATCTGAAGTTCAGTTTGGCGTCTGCACTGGGCGTGGGCGTGGTGAGCTATACGGAGTTCGTAGAGATTGAGCTGGCAGAGCCGATGGAGGTGGAGCCGGCGGCGAGAGCGCTGGATAAGGCGCTGCCTAGAGGCATTCGCGTGCTGGCGGCGGACGCGGTGGATACCCACCATGCGGCGCTGATGAGCCAGGCGGCCGGGGCGAGCTACCGTGTGACGCTACCCTTTAGCGCGGATATTAGCGCTGCTGTGGCGCAGTTTAATGCGGCTAGCGAGCTGCTGTTTAAAAAGGCTGCGCCGAAGACGAAGGCTGGCTTTAAGGAAATTGATGTGAAGTTTTATATTCCTAGTCTTACTGTTAGCCAGGCGGAGGGAAAGACTGTTTTCGCCTTCGATTGCAAGATTACGCCGACGGGTAGCATGAAGGCGGTGGATTTACTGAATGCGTTGAATGAGCATTATAATCTGGGTCTGCCTGTGGAGATGGCGGATATCGAGCGTCTGCGTCTCTATCGCATGGGCAAGAACGGCAAGCAGCTGCCGATGCTGGAGCAGGATGCTGTGCAGCTGGCGTAGTATCTGGAAGGGTACAGTCATACTGCACAAAAGTTTGTTCCTATTGCGAATTGCGAGTGATAAATTTTCAGTATTCGTGTGATTGCTGTAAAAACTCAAACTGAATAATCTATATAAAAAGCTGAGCAAATTGACTATTATTGATGAAAATAGTTAAGAAACTCAGCTTTTTTAGTGTGTTCGTATTTGTGTTTGTGGGAAATGAGGGGGAGATAAATTGGAGTTTGACGCTTAGTTGTGGAAATTCGCAATTAGATATCGGCAGCTCACTAAAGTAAATTGCTTCGCAAATTATATATCTCTGCAGTCAACTGAGATATAATAATTTGCTCAATTTCCTAGCAGTTTGCT
>JAXEPX010000098.1:0-11384 GCA_034117325.1 Phascolarctobacterium sp.
TGCCCTCTGCCTCATCACGCACGTCGTAGAGGCTTTTATATTTTTTTAAGGTCTCAACTCGGGTGCGTGTATAAGCCGCTATTTCATCTAAAATCATTGCTTTATCCTCTGCACGCGGCTAGCAGTGTTCATTATACCTGCTAGCCACGCCCTTTTCATTATTTATTGCTCAGCTCAATCAGCTTATCTAAAGCCGCCAGAGCCTTGCCGCTATCGATAATTTCTGCTGCTAATTTGACGCCATCTGCGAAGCTTTCTGCTTTGCCGCCGATGTAGAGAGAAGCGCCTGCGTTCAACAGCACAGCGTTGCGCTTATGGCCACGCTCCTCGCCAGCGAGGATAGCGCGGGTAATCTTCGCATTTTCCTCAGGAAGACCACCTAGGAGGTCCGCCTTTGTGCAGCGCTCCATGCCGAAATCCTCAGGCTTAATCACGTAATTTTTCATCCAGCCGTCCTTGAATTCGCAAATGGTAGTCGGTGCGCTGAGGGAAATTTCGTCTAATTTATCTTGACCATAGACAACCATGCCGCGTTCCACGCCCAGGTTAATCAGTACCTGTGCCAAGGGCTGTACCAGGTAGCCATCGTAAACACCGAGCAGCTGCATTTTCGGAGCACCCGGGTTGGTCAGAGGGCCAAGAATGTTGAACACGGTGCGGATACCCAGCTCCTTGCGGATGGGGCCGACATATTTCATGGAGGTGTGGTATTTCTGTGCGAAGAAGAAGCACATGCCCACTTCCTTTAAAAGCTCCACACATTTTTCCGGCTCTTGCTGAATGTTCACGCCAAGAGCCTCGAGGCAGTCCGCCGTGCCGCATTTGGAGGACGCTGCGCGGTTACCGTGCTTAGCGACCTTCATGCCACCGGCTGCAGCTACGAGAGCACTGGTAGTAGAGATGTTGAAGCTATTAGCGCCGTCGCCGCCTGTACCAACGATTTCAAAAACGTCCATGCCGGTTTCACATTTCATCGCGTGGTCGCGCATTGCTGCAGCGCAGCCTGCAATTTCATCCGTGGTTTCAGCAGTAGTGCTCTTGGTGGAGAGGGCTGCGAGGAAGGCTGCGTTTTGGGTTGCAGTGGTCTCGCCACTCATAATTTCGTTGATTACGGCATAAGCTTCGTCATAGGACAGGTCTTGTTTATCTACGATTTTCACAATTGCTTCTTTAATCATGATGTGTATCTCCTTTTATTCTTCTAATAATTACTGAAATTCCTCCACCGCTTACGCGGTCCCCCTCCCTTTTTCCCCGCAAGCGGGATTAGCACGACCAGCACGTTTCCACGGCGCTACGCTTGTGACAACGTGGGTCTTTGCGTCGAAAGGGAGGCTATTATAATGTTAAAAAATTCTTCAAAATCGTCCTACCCTCGGGCGTCATAATGGACTCAGGATGGAACTGCACGCCGTAGACCTTGTACTCCTTATGCTGCAGCGCCATGATTTCGTGCTTCGCCGTCTCGGCCGTCACCTCTAAGCACTCGGGCAGGCTCTCCGGCTCCACGATTAAGGAATGGTAACGCGCCGCCTCAAAGCCTTCCTCCATGCCTGCTAGGAGGGGAGTTTCCTTGAGGATGTGGATGCGATCGCTCTTGCCATGCACGATTTCCGGTGCATGCACCACCTTGCCGCCAAAGGCTTCGCCAATCGCCTGATGTCCCAGGCACACGCCGAGGATGGGATATTTCCCACTCAGCTTTTTAATAACCTCAAGGCAAATGCCCGCTTGCTGTGGATTACCAGGTCCCGGTGAGATGATAATGTGGTCTGGTTTCAGCGCCTCAATCTCGGGGATGGTGATTTTATCATTGCGGACTACTTTGATGTCCGGATTGATTTCGCCAATTAATTGGAAGAGGTTATGGGTAAAGCTGTCGTAATTATCGATAATCAGAATCATTTACTCCACCTCCGCCGTCATACGCAACGCGTTCATGCACGCGCCCGCTTTATTCACTGTTTCTTGGAATTCGTTTTCTACCACACTGTCGAAGACTATTCCGCCACCGGCCTGGATAAAGACCCTGTCACCCTTCTTCACCATGGTGCGAATCGTGATGCAGATATCCATATTGCCACCGAAGTCGAGGTAACCCATGCCACCGCCGTAGATACCGCGGCGCTCCGGCTCCAACTCGTCTATAATCTCGCAAGCGCGAATCTTCGGCGCACCGCTCAAGGTACCTGCCGGGAAAACCGCCTTCAAAGCGTCGATTGCATCCTTGCCCTCACTCAGCTGACCTGTAACCTTACTAGTGATGTGCATCACGTGGGAGAAGCGCTTAATCGCCTTGTAGTCGCTCACCTTCACAGTACCGAAGTCACACACACGGCCCACATCATTGCGTCCCAGGTCGACGAGCATGTTGTGCTCCGCTGTTTCCTTTTCGTCTGCAAGGAGCTCTTCCTCGAGAGCAATGTCCTCCTCCATCGTTTTACCACGCCGGCGCGTGCCAGCAATCGGCATGCTAATCACCTTGCGTCCTACTACCTTGAGCAAGGTTTCCGGGGAGCTGCCCGCGATTTCCACGTCGTCATTGTGGAGGAAAACCATGTACTGGGAAGGATTCGTAGTTCGCAAATAACGATAGGCACTGAAGAGATCCTGATCGTAGGTGGCGCTAAATTTCTGTGCGTAGACGATTTGGAAGGCGTCACCATTTTTTATATATTCCTTACATTTGAGGATGTTTTTGCTGTATTCTTCCTTAGTTTGGTTACTGGTAAATTTGCCCAGCTTAGCTTGCGGAGGATTAAAGGGCTGGATGGGCATCAGCAGCATTTTTTCCATAGCTGCTATTTCGCGCTCTGCCTTTGCGTAATTGACTTCGACATTATCTGTCTTGACATTAACAATGAGGAAAATCTTTTGCTTCAGATGGTCAAAGGCAATCAGCTTATCGAAAAGCATTAAGTCGACGTCTGCGAAATCAGCCTTGCGCTCCGTGTTGACCTTCATATCAGGCTCGCAGTAACGCATGAAGTCGAAGCCGAAGGTACCGACGAGGCCGCCTGTGAAATTGGGCAAGCCCTCAATCTGCGGTGCCTTATATTCAGCGAGAATATTGCGAATGCAGTTCAGCGGATCCTTCTCCTGATATTTCACAGCTGCGCCGCTGATAATTTCTGCATTGCCGTCCGTGAGCTTCAGCCGCAGCACGGGGTCATAGCCCACGAAGGAGTAGCGCGCCCAGTGCTCGCCGCCCTCGATACTCTCCAGGAGGAAGTAGGTACGGCTGCTACGCCGCACATTATCCAAAAAGGCGAGGGGCGTCAGCATATCGGCTAGACATTCCTTCGCGACGGGAACGGCCTTATAATCTGCGCTGTAGGCCTTCACCTGCTCTAAAGTCAAATTCAACATTTTTTCACCTCATATTAAAAACCAAATAAAAAAGACCCGTCCTCGAATATCTCAAGGACAGGTCATGCTATACTTATACCTGCGATGCCACCTTGCTTCGCTATTACTAGCGCTCTCTTGCAGAATGCTATCACATTCCTCACCCTTAACGCAGGTGCTACGTAGTAGAATACTCTCAGCGAAAGTTATCTAAACGCCGATTTGACTACTCCCTCAACGGTCCATTTGTCGGTCTGCATCTCTATCCGGCTCCCAGCTCCCCGAACTCTCTGTAAGCGCATCTACCGATTTGATCTCCGTCTCAACAGTTTGTGGTCTTTTTTAAACTTGTGCCCATTGTACTACTACTTGTAGATAGCGTCAACAACTTTTTACAAAAAAGTTTTCTTTTTGTAAAATAGCTGCTTTTTTGTAAAGCAGTTTACAGAAATTAACAAAATATGCCTTTTTATAAATCTTTCTCCTTCCCAACGCAAAAAGCCCGCCGCTACACTCGGCGAGCTTTGTTGCGCATGTCTAAGCTGTTTAAAATTTAATTTTGACAATCGCTATACACGATTGCGATAGAACGTCTTTACTACTACAATCGTGGAGAGTGCGTCAAATGCGAGTAACAGTGAGGCAGGCGTACTATAGGTACGTCAACGAACTGTTGTGAAGCAGATGGCGTGCTATACACGATTGCGGTAGAACGTCTTTACTTACCGGGGAAGAAAGGCCAAACCATAGGAATAACGATTAAGGATACTACGAAGCATACCAAAACCAAACCCGTGCCAGCCTTCACATAGTCCATAAACTTGTAATTACCAGGTCCCAGAACCAAGGTATTCGGCGGCGTACCTACAGGAGTTGCGAATGCGCAGGAGGCTGCAACAGCAATTGCCATCAACACAGCCTTCGGGTCAGCGCCCAGCTGCTTGGAAATCGCGATACCAATCGGGCACAGCAGCGCTGCAGAAGCGGTGTTGGACATAAACTGAGTCAGTATGCAGGACAGAGCAAAGAGCACTGCCGTTACGACCATCGGGGAGGGAGAGCCGCCCATCAGGCCTACAGTCCATTCGGCGATGAGCTTGCCAGCGCCAGTTTTATCCATCGCGGTGGAGACGGGCATCATGCCTGCGAACAGAAAAATGGTAACCCAGTCGATGGAAGCATAAGCCTGCTTTTCAGTCAAGCAGCCCGTCAGTACGCATACCAGCGCGCCGATAACTGCTGCCATTTCCAGGGTAACACCCTTAATACCCAGAGCCATAACAACAACTACTGCTAAGAGAATAACACCAGAAATAATTTGCTTTTTGGAATCGTGGCTACTAGCCTCAATCTCCTGCTCAATCTCTTGGTCAGCGTCCAGCTCAGCCTTCGGCAACAGATGCTTACCGATGAACATCATGTAAATCATGCCTGCGAAGGAAACGGGGATGCCGATCCAGGCAAATTCGAAGAAGCCGAAGCTCGGCAGACCAGCTGCGCTCAGCGCACCAGTAGCGATGATATTAGGAGGAGTGCCTACCATGGTGATGATACCACCCCAACCGCAAGCGAAGGCTAACGGCATCAGCTGGCGGGAAGCAGGAATCTTCGCCGAGGAGCAAATGCCCAATGCTACAGGTAGCAGGCAGGCTGCAGTACCAGTATTAGAAAGGACAGAGGAGAGCAATGTGCCGACGATCATCAGACCGAACATCAGGCTGTTTTCGCCCGTGCCCACCATGCTGACAACCTTGTTACCGATTTCCTGTGCCAGGCCAGTATAGAACATGGCTGCACCTACGACGAACATGCCGGCGAACAGAACTACGGTAGAATTAGACAGGCCGCTGAAAACCTGCTTTGCAGGCAGGAGGCCTAGTAAGCCGCAGGCAATAGCGCCAGCGGTAGCAGTAACTGCGAGCGGAATAAGTTCAGTGATAAAAAATAACGCAACCACTGCCAACAGGATTAAACATTTAATTGCTGGGGACATAAAAGTTTCCTCCTTTGTAAAATATTCCTTGGGGTGTTAGCCTTGGCTCTTCCCTTCCGAGGCTCTCGCCCTTCGTTGAGTTAAGCTTATCATAAAGAAAAGGAGAAAAACGTGACGCCAGCAACAAAAAAATCCTATTTTCAGAAAATTGTGCTAACAATATTTATCTTAATCAGTTACAAATTTTACTATTTTATTTTTAAATTTTAGTTAGTTATTTAAGTTTAGAAATCAATGTACCAACACAAAAGGAGCCCATATATTATCAGTTAGCGAACATTGCAAATTTTAGAGAATGAGTTGTTGGAACAATAGAAATCGAGACACTGTTTGAGCGACGAGCATTAAAATATTAGTTAGCTATTTTGATTGTTAATAGTGTAAACAAATCTTATTAACAATTAAAATGAAGCGAGTTTGGCGAGATTTCGTAATTGTTCCCAACGAAATGAACGTAAAAATTTGCAGTGAGCACTGATAATATATGAGCTCTTGTATAACAAACAATGAAAAATTTAATTATCAACATCTAAGACAGTAAAGGTATTCTTCTCGTAGTCAATAATCCCCTCGTCCTTCATGCGGGCCAGTTCACGGGTCAGTGCGCTGCGGTCTGCATCCAAATAATTTGCCAAATCCGTACGATTAAAGGGAATCGTAAACTCATTACACCCCTGATTACGCGCCTCCTGCTCCAAATAAGCCAGAATCTTCCCCCGCAGCGTCCGCTGACAAAGAATTTCCGTTTTCTCCAAAAGTCGCGTATTATTATCCGCTAAAATGGACACCACATTGCACAGCAGTCGGCGCAAGGCTCTGCTCTGCAGACTCACATCAGCCAACAGCTTGCCCAAGGGCAGCATCATTACCTCACTATCCGTCGCCACAAAATAACTCACGCCAGAGCGCTCGCTGAGGCTCCCCAGAAAATTCTCTGCAAAAACGGAGCCAGGCTCCAGACTCGAAATAATGGACTTCTCGCCCCAAATATCCTCTTTAATCATCTGCACCTTGCCCTCGAGCAATACGCACAGGTTCTCCACGCAGTCACCAGCTAAATAAATATAATCGGACTTAGGAAAATGCTTAATCATGGCAGGAAAGCTCTGCAAAATCTCGCTGATTTCCTCCCGTGCCAGGCCTTGAAATAAAGGTATCTCCAAATAGTTGGGCACATACATTTTGACTGCCATTCTTTGCACCACCTTACTTTTCTTACTTCAATTATTACAGCTTAATTATGACAAATCCACACAATTCTGTAAATATTTTGTAATTAAAGTAAGTATTAAGTAAGTATGTTGCAAGGGCAACATATGTAACGCAGGCCTGTACGATAATGTTTTTAATCTACTACCTCAATACTCAACATGTGCTTTACAAGTGCGTTTAAGCAAATAATAAGAAAAATTTTGTTGCAAGTGCTGTAAATAAGAAAAATTCAATGTATAATATTTATATAATATTGAGTGAGGTAAGTATAATGGATTTATCATTAAGAATCAATCCATACAGGCCTGGAGCAGGAATGGTCCCTCGCTACCTCGCAGGTCGTGAACAATTATTAGAAGAAGCTAAGGATATCTTAGCCTATATAGCCAATGGTTATTCTCCACGTTCAGTAGTTTATTATGGTCTGTGCGGAGTTGGTAAAACAGTTCTCTTAACTGAAATCGAAAATATCGCTCAAGAAAATAATATTTTTTACGAACATATTGAAGCTATGGAAAACGGCTCCTTTATGTCCAGTATTTCGTTATACATCAGCAAATTGCTACGCAAAATGAGCGTTTTTGAAACAGCTAAGCAATATATCGAAATTGCTAAAAGTGTCACCTCTGCCTTTCAACTCTTCTACAGTAAAGAAGGCGATACGAGCATAGGTGTCAATCCCAACATGGTAAAATCTAATGGTATTGCTGACACAGGTGATAAGCAAAATGACCTCATGGAGCTTTTCACTCACTTAGGCAAGGTTGGTCAAAAAATTGGCTGTGGCGCTGTAATCTGTATCGACGAAGTACAATATTTAAAAGATGATGAATTCGAAGCACTCATGGCAGCCATTCATAGATGCAATCAGCTTGGCCTTCCCCTCGTAATCTTTGCCGCAGGTCTGCCTAAAATTGCAAAAATTGCTGGCGATATCAAATCTTATGCAGAGCGCCTCTTTAAATTTGTGCCGGTTGACCGTCTAGAAGCAGAAGATGCAAAGCTCGCCTTAAGCAATCCTGCCCACAAGCTTGGCGTAAGCTACACTGATGACGCTATGGCAGAAATTTTACAGCAAACAGAATGCTATCCGTATTTCTTACAGGAATATGGTCAGCAAGTGTGGAAATTTGTAGACCGCTCTAGCAAAACGATTACCCTGGACAACGTAAAAACGGCCTATCCAAATTTCATTAATGCCCTCGACGCAAGCTTTTTTAAAGTGCGTCATGATAGAGCAAGTGAAAAGGAGCTTGAATTTATGAAGGCCATGGTAAAATGCGCTAACCTACCCTGCGCAACGAGTCAAGTTGCCAAAAACATGCAGAGCAGCTATAATCGCATCGCGCCCATCAGAGCGCAACTCATTCACAAGGGCTTCATCTACGCCACAAACCGCGGCGAAATCAGCTTCACCGTACCCCAATTTGAGCAGTATTTGAAAAGAGTTTATGGAATATAGGATTTGAAATAGTTTTAATGCATTATTCCCAAAATTCATCCCCTAGCAAAAAAACTACGGTATGCAAAAAAGCTCCTGACCAGGCTTTATGCCTCATCAGGAGCTCATTTTTATTTAAAAAGATTTTTGATTTTATTGAGGAAGCTCTTTTCCTCAGGATTAATATTATCCTTGCTGATAGTTTCAAAAGCACGCAGTGCATCCTTTTGCTTATCGCTCAGCTTAGTAGGAACAACAACCTTGATGCGAACTAGCTGATCGCCACGCAGTCCGCCACGCAGGCTGGGAATACCCTTACCCTTCAAGCGCAGTACTCTGCCAGGCTGTGTGCCCTCAGGAACCTTCATCGTTACCTGACCATCTAAGGTCGGTACCTTGATTTCAGCGCCCAGAGTAGCTTGAACAATATTAATCGGTACCTCACAAAGTACAGTGGTGCCATCACGTTCAAAGAACTTATGCGGCTTCACATACAAATATACGTACAAATCGCCGTTCGGACCACCCTTAGCACCTGCTTCACCCTCATTAGCAACACGCAAACGGGAGCCATTATCCACACCTGCAGGAATCTTTACCTTCAGATGCTTATTCTTCTTCACAGTGCCCTTGCCGCGACATTCCTTACAGGGCTCGGAAATAATCTTGCCCTCGCCATGACACTTCGAGCAAGGACGTTCGTTTACCATCTGGCCGAACATCGTGTTTTGCGTAAAGCGTACATAACCACTACCGTGGCAGTCCGGGCAGGTCTCCACCTTAGAGCCAGGCTCTGCGCCCGTGCCATGGCAATGCTCACAGGCCTCGTCACGATAGAGATTAATCTCCTTCTCCAGACCAAAAGCAGCCTCCTCGAAGGTCAGCTCCAGATCAAAGCGCAGGTCAGCGCCTCGTTGCGGGCCCGCATTAGAGCGACCACTGCGACCGCCTTGACCGTTGAAGAACATATCAAAAATGTCCTCCATACCGCCTCCGCCAAAGCCACCGAAGCCTCCAAAGCCGCCGCCGAACGGATTACCGCCGGCGCCACCGCCCTGTTGAGCCTGTTCAAAGGCATCAGGACCCAGTTGATCATACTGCGCACGCTTCGTCTCATCCGACAGCACACTATACGCCTCATTGACCTCTTTAAACTTCTCCTCCGCTTCGGCATTACCCTTATTGCGGTCAGGATGATATTTCATGGCCAGTTTACGGTATGCTTTTTTCAATTCGTCCGCAGTGGCCGTCTTTTGCACACCAAGGACGTCGTAATAGTCACGTTTAGCCATAAATTAGGCCTCCATATTCTACAATCAAGGACCGCCTATAATACGTCATCTACTTCAGCACGGCTCCTAGACGTACCTCCAGTACGCCGTCGTCGCCGTGCCTCGTATCTAACGCATTCTAGACGGCCCTATAAATTTTAATAAATGACAACACTACAATAAGTAAATATAATAATTGCGGAGCGAATCGAAATTTTAGCGAATAAGTTGTTGGAACAATGGAAGCGAGTGGTTGGAAAACCTATCGCTCTCTTCGAACAAGATGGTACCCCGAAGCTTCCTTATTGTTCCCAACGAAATGAGCGTCAAAAATTTCGTTTGAGCAAAGCAATATTATATTTACGAACGCGTATTATTTCTTGTCGTCAACAACCTCAGCATCCACAACATCGTCGTCATGTTTTGCGGAAGAAGCGCCAGCACCTGCGCCCTCAGCACCCTTTTGTGCCTCGGTCTCCTTATACAGCTCAGCACTCAGCTCATACAGAGGTTTAGTCAGAGCTTCAGTATCAGCCTTAATCTTAGCCAGGTCATCGCCCTTTACACTCTCCTTCAGAGTATCAACAGCAGCCTTAACCTTAGCAATCAAATCATCCTTACCTTTGCCTTCCATATCCTTCATTGTCTTCTCAGCTTGGTAAATCAGATTGTCGGCTTGGTTCTTAACCTCAACGCCCTCTTTGCGTTTCTTATCAGCTTCAGCATTAGCCTCTGCCTCTTTAACCATTCTATCTACTTCATCCTTATCCAGAGTGCCGGAAGAAGTAATGGTAATCTTTTGTTCCTTACCAGTGCCCAGATCCTTAGCACTTACATTTACGATACCATTAGCATCGATATCGAAAGCAACCTCGATTTTCGGTACTCCACGCGGAGCAGCGGGGATACCGGACAGCTCGAAGCGGCCCAGAGTCTTATTATCTGCTGCCATTTCACGTTCACCCTGCAGAACATGGATATCAACGGAGGGTTGGTTATCAGCTGCAGTGGAGAATACTTGCTTCTTAGAGGTCGGGATGGTGGTGTTGCGGTCGATAATCTTGGTGAATACACCGCCCAGGGTTTCAATGCCCAGGGACAGCGGAGTTACATCCAGCAACAGCACGGAACCAGTGCCTTCCTCGCCGGAGAGTACGCCTGCTTGGATAGCAGCGCCTACAGCTACGCATTCGTCCGGGTTAACGCCTTTATAGGGCTCCTTGCCCATGAATTTTTTAATAGCAGCTTGTACAGCCGGGATACGAGAGGAACCACCAACCAGTACAACCTTGGAAATATCGCTAGCAGAAAGACCTGCGTCGCTCATAGCTTGGCGAACAGGGCCCATGGTACGTTCTACCAGATCTGCAGTCATAGCTTCGAATTTTGCACGGGACAGGTCCATATCCAAATGCTTCGGGCCATCAGCACCTGCGGTAATGAAGGGCAGGTTAATATTGGTGCTCATAACGCCGGACAGCTCAATTTTAGCTTTTTCTGCAGCTTCACGCAGACGTTGCATAGCCATGCGGTCGCTGGACAGGTCAATGCCTTCAGCCTTCTTGAATTCCTCTACCATCCAGTCCATGATCTTCTTATCGAAGTCATCGCCGCCCAGATGAGTATCGCCATTGGTTGCTTTTACTTCAAATACGCCATCGCCTACATCCAGAATGGATACGTCGAAGGTGCCGCCGCCCAGGTCATATACCATGATGGTGTGGTCGTCGGTCTTGTCAATGCCATAAGCCAGGGATGCAGCGGTAGGCTCGTTGATAATACGCAGAACCTCGAGGCCAGCAATCTTACCAGCGTCCTTGGTTGCTTGACGTTGGCTATCGTTGAAGTATGCAGGAACGGTGATAACTGCTTGGGTTACCTTTTCGCCCAGATAAGCTTCAGCGTCAGCCTTCAGCTTTTGCAGAATCATTGCGGAAATTTCTTCCGGAGAGTATTTTTTATCATCGATGGTTACACGATAGCTGCCCTCGCCCATATGACGTTTAATGGAGCTAATGGTTCTATCAGGGTTGGAAACAGCTTGGCGCTTTGCCAATTGACCAACCAGACGCTCGCCATTTTTAGCGAAGCCAACTACGGACGG
Source organism: Phascolarctobacterium sp. (assembly GCA_034117325.1). Classification (GTDB taxonomy): domain Bacteria; phylum Bacillota; class Negativicutes; order Acidaminococcales; family Acidaminococcaceae; genus Phascolarctobacterium_A. Next base: position 11,370 of record JAXEPX010000098.1, read on the forward strand.
GGTCAGACGGGAGCC
>JAXEPX010000099.1:0-11706 GCA_034117325.1 Phascolarctobacterium sp.
TTCGCTGAGCATGGCGAACGCATCGCTAAGGAGGGGGCTGAGCTAGTTATAGGTGGTGCTTGCTGGCCTCCGGGAGGGCATGCTGGACCTCCGGAAGAGGCTTGGAAGCGTTTGTCTAAAGCAGCAGGAGGTATTACGGTGCTAGTTTCCAATCAGACTAGTGCGGCTAATAGTGCTATGGACTGCTCCCGTGCGCAGAGCGCAGTAATAGAGCAGGGCAAGCTGCGCTTTACCTACGAAGGAGCGGAGGCAGTGCTGCTGATAGACTTTGACGAGCAGAGCAAGCGTGTGAATAGTGATAGCTTTGAGGTGCATGCGTTGCAGCAAATCTGGGCTGAAAAATAAATAACATAAGAAATTTTAAGTTTAATAAATTCCTTCTTGACTATATATCTGGTATATAGTTTATTATAAGAATAATTCCAAATAAGATTCTTATACTAAATTATGTTATGATGTTTCGAGAAGGAATTTTTTTATGTTTCCATTATTGAGCAAGCTAAAAAGAGATAATTTAACATTCTTAGGATTAGCGTTAGTAATGTTATGCACTATGATGCTGTTGTGCACTGGTTGTAGTAGTTCACAGATGTCTAATGGTATGGGCAATACTCAGCGTTATGTAGTAGATGCAGAGGGTACGAGGGTGGCAGTACCTGAGAAGGCAAAGCGTATACTTACTCTATCCTTGGGTTTTGACGTGATGACCTTAGGTGTGGTGCCTCCGGAGCGAATGGTAGCAGTGCATAGGAATTCCTCTGATCCTGGGATTTCTTATATTGTGGAAGAAAGCAAGGACATTAAGCCTAAGCTATATTTATATCCTTTTGAAACGATTTTAAAGCTGGAGCCGGATCTCATTATCGCGTCCACTTGGACAAAGCCAGAGATGATTCAAGGCTATCGTGATTTAGGCTTCAATGTGATAGTTTGTAAAGGACCTAATACTGTAGAGGAAGTAAAAGAAACTATAACCTTGATTGCTCAAGCTGTGGGAGAGGAAGCAGCTGGGCAGCGTGTTATTGAGGAAATGGATAGACAGCTGCAGGAGATTGACAGTACTCTGGATAAGCGTAAGGCTAAATGGCCAACAGGCATGCTGGTGTCACAAATGACGAGCTATGGCGGTAAGGGCTGCATGTTTGATGAGCTCTGTACGAAGGCCCATGTTGTTAATGGTATAGCGAAGATGGGGCTTTATAATGGACAGTATGTGCCTAAGGAGCTAGTAGTGGGCTGTGACCCTGATTTTTTCATGGTTTCGGCGCCCAGAAGTCAAAGTACAGCTGCTAGTCGTAAACACATGCGTGAATATCTTCTGGATAATGCTCTCAAGGGTATGAAAGCCCTTGAGCATGTTACCCCTATTCCTGATCGATATCTATACAGTGCTTCGCAAAATTGCGTTTATGCTATCAAGGGCATCGCTAATGCGGCATATGGACCGGTGTTTGATATGCGGGAGGAGAAGCTGATTAAAGGTTATTGAGGAGCTTGCATATCATCTTTATCAGGATAGTGATATTCAGTATATGACCATACTAGATTGGATGTATTGAATATACTATAAAATTTTTTTAAAGGGGTCAAATTATCATGAATCAAATGTCTAAGCTGCGTTATGCAGCAGTTCTCTCCGTGCTTTTGGGCACGAGTGTAATCTGGGGTGGCACAGCGAGTGCTGAAGAGGCAATGGAGTTTTCTCTCGATACGATGGTTGTAACTGCAACTAGAACGGAGAGAAGCGTTTTAAACACTCCTGCTAATGTTACTGTTATTACCCAAAACGATTTGCAAAAAGGTGGTTTCCAATCTGTTTTCGAAGCTGTTAAAAATTTGGCTCAGGCCAATAACCACACCTATCAAGAGGATGGTGGCGACTATGGCGGAATGATGTCCCGTATCCGTGTTCGTGGTATCGATGATGGTACATTGGTTCTGGTAAACGGTAATCCTACAAACTTTATGAATAAAGCTACTCTTAATACCGTGCCGATGGACCAAATTGAGCGTATCGAAATTGTAAAGGGCTCTAACTCTGTATTGTATGGACCGCAGGCAATGGGTGGCGTCATCAATATCATCACTAAAAGGCCTAATAAAACTGGTAAGGTTACTGGTAGTGTAGGTGGTGGCTTGGGTAGTAATAAAAAATTGGCAAGTGCTAATGTTCAAACTGATGTAGTAAATTTTGGCTATAAAAAGACTTGGAATAAAGATTTTAATGGCGCAGTAATGCCTGGTACTACCGGTAAAGGTACAGCTATCAATATTGTTGACAAGGATTCTGAACAGCTTTACTTAGATGCTCGTTTGGCAAAGGATTTGACATTTAGTTGGGGCAGAAACTCCTCTGATGTTAAATACGAAGCAGGCTCCTTTAACAATTTTAATGCAGTGATGAATAAGCTTAATAGATATAGAAGTATCTATAACTCTTACTCTTTGGCATATGACAATAAAGATAGTGGTTGGAAGACTGTTTTAGGTTATGGCACCATGGATTTGGATTGTATGCCTATTAAAGGTACTGGTTCATATAGTCATTATGATGCATATAATGTTAATATGGATATTCAAAAGACCTTTAAATTAGGGGACAAGGATACTTTAATCTTTGGTGTAAATGGCAATAGAGAATCCATGGAATATGTAGGTAGTTATTTAGGTGATACAGGTCGTAATAGCTTTTCTGCATATCAATCCTGGAATGTGCATACAAGTGATGCCTTTGAATTAATTCTGGGCTTGCGCGAATACTGGATTGGCAGCAATGAATATTATGATAGCGATTTCCAATTGTTACCGCAGGTTCAAGGTATTTATAAGGTTAATGATATTTCCAATTATTACTTTAATGTGGGTAAATCTTTTGAAATGCCTGCAATTAATAGCGGCTTCTATTATGGTGGCAATTATGCTATGAATACGACTTTGAAGCCTCAATCTGGCTGGACCTATGAGTTAGGCTACAAGATGGATAATGGTACGACTGCATTTAGTGCCGATGTTTTCCATATGGATATTAAAGATAAGTTCTTCTGGGATAAAGATGAAGAGGACAGAAACATCATGCGTAACCGTGATGATTGGGAAAACACTGGTTTAGAAATCAATTGCACCCATAAGATGGACGAAAATTGGACTGGTAGCATTGGTTGGACCTTCCAAAATCCCGAAGCAACCTCTAAAGGAGTGAAGACTCAAGATACTGCACGTCATATCTTGAACCTTGGGGCTAATTTTGACAAGGGCAAATTTAATTGGGATACCAGATTATTTGCTTATGTAGATCGCGAAATTGCTTACTATAATAGGGAACATACATCCTCTTCTGCAGCTAAAAAAGACCATTATCTGAAAAATTCCATTGATTTAGCTATGACTGTTACCTACAGACCTACTAATATGGATACATTCAGAATTATTGGTGGCAATTTACTGAACCGTGAAGATGCACTCAATAACTACGAATATAAAACTTTACCTAGAAACGTTCTCTTCACTTACGAGAGAAAGTTCTAATCCTAGCTATTTCCATATTCACACTCTCCTTACGCGGGGCGAGCTTATGCTCGTCTCGCATTTTTAGCATTATATGGATTATTAAATTTCAGCTTAAAAATTTAGCGTTTAAGAAGTAATTAATCGATTTTCCTGTGCTTTGAGATTATCCCGAATTAAGGTTTTTCTAAGAGTAGAGCAAAGCTTTATTAATTACCTTTGATGATTATTAGAAAGGGCGGTTATTGTCTATGTTAAAATATGAGCCATGGGCGCGGCATCTAATTGAACAAGTTTGCTTGATATTTATGCTGGGCTGTATGTTATTATCTAGCGCTGCTCGCCTTGCGGAGGCGGCTTCTACTTCCGAGCTGGTATGGCTGAAGCCAGGTGAGATGAAAATTGCAAGGGATGGCTCAGCGTATTGCGAACTAGTGCTGATGCAAGGAGAGCAGCCCTTGCAGGTGCAGGATAATCTATCGCCGGAAGCACTGGCGGCGCAATGCCAATATCGCATTCGTAGTAGGGAATATAGGGAAAAGCTGTCTAGACTACTCCCGATTACAACTAAACCTGAGGTGGTTTACAGAGCCTCTGCGCCAGTTAGTGCTCAGTGCAATATAATGATACAGGTAGAGCTAATGGGGACTACTTATATTGCACAGTCCCATTTTCCTCTTTATGGTAGAGGATATGATAAAGAGAGCTTTTTAGAGGATGTTAACGGAGCTTCACAACAGTTTGCTGCATTTCCTCAACTGCGTATGCTGGCTAATAGAAATCCTCTTATGGGGAGGGAGGTAGACTTTGTCTACACAGGTGCACAGGAGCAAGGGTCGCCTAAGCAAGTGCGTAGCTTCATCAATGGTCAGGAAGAAAATAAAAATATAGTAATGGAGAGCACGGGTCATTTTGTGTACCATTTTCCACAAAGGGAGCCGCTTAAAGTTAATACGGACGAAAAAATACAGGCTCTCCTAGTAGTGGAAAATAAAGCTCAAGGTAAGTCATATGTGAATATCTGTAGCTTCATGATTCATAGCTATCGTTATAGCTATCCTAATCTAATGCATGGACTGCTGCTCTTTGCAGGCACAGCAGTGCTGACTGTGGTGGGGATTATTTGGTGGAGAAGGAGAGCTGATAAAAATGCTTATTAATAGATGGAGATATTTAGTGCAGGCACTGAGCTTCCTCGTACTGACCTACGGCGGGCGCATCGGCATTAATCTTGGCTTTGCTGTACCTTGCTTTAGCTGTCCCTTTGTGTCGGGGTGCGGTGGCTACTGCTTCCTTATGTTCTTTCAGAGAGTAGGCATTTTTGGCATTGCGGCAGTTGATAGCCTTTTTACTTATATTGGTATATGGAATTTGATCTGGTTTCTAGTATTTGCAGTACTTTGCATAGTGCTCTCCAAATTTTGGTGCGGCTGGATTTGCCCCTTCGGCACCTTTCTAGATGTACTTGCGGCTTGTAGAAAGAAGCTTGGTATTGAGGAGATAGAGCTCTCCTGGCGCGTTCGGGATATGCTTAAGCCAGTGAAATACATTTTCTTAGCCATTATCCTGGTAGTGCCCCTGCTTATAGCCTTTGCGGGACTTTCCACCGATTATTATATTGTTTTTTGTAAGATTTGCCCTGCACGTCCCCTAATGCCGCTTTTTGCAGGGGATGCACGCAGACTGGCACTGGAATATAGCAATTATACGACGCTAGCTCTCGCGATAATTAGCGTTATTTTTGCAGCAATTACCGTAGTGGGAAGCTTTTTCAAAGATCGCTTCTTTTGCCTCGTTTGTCCCATGTTGCCCTTAATTCAGCTCTTTGATAAATTTAGCTTCGTAAAATTTACGAAAACAGGACATAATTGCCGTGGCTGTGGTAATTGCCAACGCATCTGCCCCATGGATATTAGACAGGTACACGATGAGACACAGGATAAAAGCGTCCTTACGGAGGATTGTATCCTCTGTACCCAGTGCATGCAGTCCTGCCCTGAAAATAAAGCATTGAAGCTAAGCTGGGCTGGCAAAGAGCTCTTTATCTCTTCAAGAGCATATTTTATGAAAAAATTCGTCAAGAAAGCTGGTACAAAACATGAGTGAAATAGTGGATGAACGTAAAAAACGCCGTAATGATAGAGTGAAACTAAAGGCTAGGGAAGAATATCAGGAGGAAATAGCCTTACTTAAGGCTAGAGCCGACTATTTGCCCGAGTATGACTATTTTCTAGACCTAGTTGCAGAGCCATTTACTCCACAAAACTTAGCTGCTAGAGTGGGCAAGCCCCTCGTAGGTCTTTTTTGTATTCAGGCACCCTGGGAGCTTTTTGCTGCCTTTGATCTACATCCTGTGAAGCTATGTAGTGGCTCGCATACCGTGCAAAGAGTAGCGGCTTCCTATCTGCCCATTCTGATGTGCCCCATGCTGAAGTCATTTATGGGGAATTTTGCCATGCAGGAGGATAGCTTTGCGAATTATAAGGCGGTTATTTTGCCCACTACCTGCGATTGGGTAGTGAAGCTGCCTGAAATCATGCAGGAGAATTTAGAGAAAGTTTATTATTTGGAGTTACCCCATTTGAAGGAGAGCGAACGAGCACAAAATCGCTGGTTGGAGGAAATCCTCGCATTGAAGTCCATGCTGGAGAAGCTTACGGGGAAAAAGCTGAGTAGGACGGCTTTGCAAACAGCTATTGCTCAATATATGGAGGCTTGGGCGCTTTTAAATGAACTTATAGAATGCAAACGGCAGGGACAGCTAGCCGGAATATGGTACACCATGATTACGAATACCTTCATGCATGATCGCTTAGATAGATGGCTTGAGCAGGTAGCGGGCTTAATCACTAAGCTGAAGCTGGTGCCTATTATAAGTAGCGAGGCCAAGGTTTTCGTAGCAGGCTCGCCCATTGTTTTCCCTAATATTAAGATGATGGAATTAATTGAGCAGGCAGGAATGAGTGTGGTGGCTGATGATTTGTGCTCGTCGGAGCGGATTCTACCAGGAGGTATTGCTTATAGCGATAGCTCGGAAAGAGGGATGCTTCGTGCTTTAGCCGAACGCTATCATAAGGCCTGCGTTTGTCCTACCTTTGCCGATAATAGTAGGAGAATTAATAATATCCTGGCTACAGCTGAGGAAAATAACATTCGTGGTGTTATCTTTAATCTGCTGAAGGGATGTCATCCATACGATATTGAGGCGGTTACCATCGAACGTAAGGTGAAGGAGCAAGGACTTAAATTTATCAAAATTGAAACAGATTATGGCAAAGAGGATAGTCAAAATATCTTAACGCGTTTGGAAGCGTTTAAGCAGACTTTATAAGGGTAAAGGAGAAGTTTGACAATGAGTATTTATGTAGGCGTAGATTTAGGAAGTACTGCAATTAAAGTTGTATTTGTGCAGAATGACGAGCTTTTGTGGCATAAGGCTGTGCCAACTGCTCCTGGACAGGAGGCACTGGCTAGGAAGGTGATCGCTGAGGGGCTACAGGCTACGGGGCTAAGCGAGGCAGATGTTTTGGGCATTGCTACGACGGGCTACGGCAAAAGCTTAGTAAAAAATTCTAACAAAATTATTGATGAAGTCTCGGCTAACGCTCTAGGCGTACACATTTTAAGTGGTGGCGAAGCTCGTGTGATAATTAATATCGGGGGACAGGATATTAAAATAATTCGTATAGATGAAAATGGCAAACTCATCGATTTTAAAATGAATGATAAATGTGCTGCCGGAACGGGGCGTTTCTTTGAGATGGCTGCACGTATTCTTGATACCTCTATTTATGATTTTGCTGATTTGGCGTCGCAAGCACCGCAGGCGGCAACAATTAATAGTACCTGTGTCGTTTTCGCTGAGAGTGAAATTGTTTCTCTGCTGGCGAAAAATATGCCAAAGGAGGCTATTATTAAGGGCTTGCATGAGTCCATTGCGCGTCGCATTGCGGGCATGATGGGTACGGACGAGGTGGAAGAGGTTTATCTGGATGGTGGCTCTGCTAATAATACTGCTCTGGCAGAGGCTATTGAGGATGAGCTTTTCACGGATGTGAATGTGTTGGAGTACCCTCAGTTCACGGTAGCCTTTGGCGCAGCTAGCGCTTTAGCAAGGGAGTAAGGAAGCGATTACTTCTACATAGATTTATACTGAGTTTTCTAGTGATAACTGTGATAAGAGCGATAAGCCGCAGGCCCAGAGCCAGTGCGGGACTTATCGCTCTTATCGGTGTTGTCACTTGTTTTTTATTTTGGAAAAGCATCGAACAATAATATTGTAATTATCAGAAAAATTAAGTTATAATATAGATAGGCTTAAATATCTTGTTTGTGTTTAGGCTAGTCTGCTTTAGGAAATCGTGCGCGTCTACTATTAAAAATCTGACCTATGATGTATAATTATTATAAACTTAGAAAATAAAATTACGGAGTGATACATTAATGGATATAAAGAGTCTGAAGCTTTTAGAAGAGAAATTATGGGATGCTGCGGACAATCTGCGTGCTAATTCCAAGCTAACGTCCAACCAATATTGCATGCCTGTATTGGGGCTAATTTTTTTAAGATATGCTTACAGTCGTTTTAAAAAGGTGGAGGAAGAGCTGCGCAAGGAGCACCCGAGCCGTCCGGGACGTGAGTTTATCCTGCGCAAGGAGCATTTTCAGTCTAAGAGCGCATTATATCTAGATAAGTTTGCTCAGTTTGATAATATTAGAAACCTGCCTGAGGCTGTTTCTGATGCGGGCTGGATTAATATGAAGGGCGAGGTGATGAATAGTCTGGGCGAAGTGCTGAATAATGCCATGATGCTTATTGAGGAGCAGAGTGAACAGCTGAAGGATATTTTGCCTAAGGAGTACGATGCCTTTGATGAAGCTCTTTTAAGGGAGCTCCTGCACAATTTTGACAATGATGCTTTAGATGATGTGGGGGGCGATGTTTTAGGTCGCATTTACGAATATTTCCTAGGCAAATTTGCGAAGACTGTGGCGCAGGACGATGGTGTTTTCTTCACTCCGAAGTCGTTGGTTCGTATGATTGTTAATATTATTGAGCCCGAGAGCGGTATTCTGCTGGACCCTGCCTGCGGTAGTGGCGGCATGTTTGTGCAGACGGGTGATTTTGTCAATTATAAGGGCATGAATGCCAATGATAAGATGACCTTTTATGGTCAGGAAAAGACGGAGTTTAATGCAAAGCTGTGTCGCTTGAATATTGCGGTGCATGGTTTAAATGGCAATATTGCAGCAGGTGACGGGGCGAATACGTTCTACAACGACTGCCATAATTTAGAAGGCAAGTGCGACTATGTCATGGCGAACCCTCCTTTTAATGTGGACAAGGTAAAATACAAGGAATGCCTGGACGCGGGGCGTCTGCCCTTCGGTATGCCCACCTATAATGAGAAGACTAATAGCGTGAGCAACGGCAACTACCTGTGGATTTCCTACTTCTATGCCTTTTTAAACGAGCAGGGCCGCTCCGGCTTCGTTATGGCTTCCTCTGCCTCCGATGGCAAGGAAAAGGAGCTGCGCCAAAAGCTAGTGGAAACAGGTCATGTGGATGTCATGGTCAGCGTAGCCAATAACTTTTTCTATACGCTCTCCTTGCCCTGCTCCCTGTGGTTCTTTAACAAGGGCAAAGCCCAGGAGCTCTTAGACAAGGTGCTCTTTATCGACGCGCGCAATTATTACACCGTTGTTGATCGCAATTTAAACGAGTGGAATACCTGGCAGGAAAAGAATCTGAGCGCGATTGTCTGGCTGTATAGGGGCGAAAAAGCTAAATACAAGGAGCTACTGGAGCAGTACAAGACCTCCCTCATGGAAAAGGCCATGGTGGTGCAGTCCACTGGCTTTGCTAAAATCCTCTCCGACACGAGCGATTTACCGAAGCTTTTAGAGCGCGTACAGAGCTTCATTAAAGACGTGGAAAAGACCGCCAAGGAAGAGGTGGACAAGGCCAAACGCAACGAAAAGAAAAGCATTCGTACCTTTTACGAGGGAGAAGTGGCCAATATTAAAGAGGTCGTAACACTGATTACCGAGTGGCATTGGCTGCAGAGCAAATTTGGCACTGAGGGTGAATATCAGGACGTAGCAGGACTGTGCAAAATCGCTACCAGAGCAGAAATCGCTGCCAAGGACTATTCCCTCACGCCGGGAGCCTATGTGGGCGTGGCACCGGTGGAGGACGATGGCGTGGACTTTGCGGAGCGCATGAAGGAGATTCATGCGGAGCTTTTAAAGCTGCAAAAGGAGTCCGACGAGCTCATGGAGACCATTTCCAGGAATTTGGGGGAGATGGGGTTATGAAGTGGGAGAAAGTGAAGCTGGGAGAAGTATGTGTATCTATATCTGACGGTGATCATCAGGCTCCTCCTAAGGTAGATATTGGTATACCCTTTGTTACTATTTCCAATATCATCAATAATAAGCTGGATTTTACAAATACAATGTATGTTCCAAAAGAATATTATGAAGCTTTGGATGATAAGAGAAAACCTCATGTGGGCGACATAATATATTCAGTTGTAGGTTCTTTTGGTATACCAGTATTCATTCAGAAAGATAAAGAGTTTGTATTTCAGCGACATATAGCTATTTTAAGACCAGATAAGTATAGGATAGTTCCACAATTTTTGTATTATGTAATGTTAAGTAGAGAGTTTTTCATGCAGGCTGATGCCGTGGCTTTGGGTGCAGCTCAACGAACAATTAGTTTAACAGCTTTAAGAAATATGATGTTAGACTTGCCGCCGAGAGATACACAAAACAAAATCGCCTCCATCCTCTCCGCTTATGACGACCTCATCGAAAACAATCAAAAGCAAATCAAGCTCTTGGAGGAGGCTGCGCAACGCCTGTATAAGGAGTGGTTTGTGGACCTGCGTTTCCCAGGGCATGAGAATGTGAAGATTGTGGACGGTGTGCCAGAGGGGTGGAAAAGAACGATTATTGGAGATTTTTTGCGAGTTCGTTCAGGTTATGCTTTTAAAAGTGCTTGGTGGCAAAATGACGGATATCCAGTGGTTAAAATAAAAGATATAGTGAACAGTACAATAGACATGTCTAATATTGATTATGTTGCACCAGAATACACTAAAAAGGCATTGGAGTTTAAATTAAACAGAGGCGATATAGTTATTGCCATGACAGGAGCTACGATTGGAAAAATTGCTATAGTTCCTGAAATGGAAAATTTATACACTAATCAACGAGTTGGCAAAGTTTTTGTTAACAAAGCACTAAAAAGTCCAGAACCATATATCTTTTGCTTCTATAAGCAAAATGAAATTTTAGAGAAAATTTATGCAGTATCAAGTTCAAGTAGTGCTCAACCCAATATAAGTGGTAAGCAATTAGAGTCCTTTCAGGTTGTTACAAATATAGAAATGATTGAGTTGTTTGGTGAATATACGAAATCGTTGTATGATAACATAACCAATCTATATGGAGTAATAGATAAATTAAAAGAAGCCCGCGACCGCCTGCTGCCGAAGCTGATGAGCGGGGAGATCGAGGTGTAGCATCGCTAGGCGTTGCAAAATAACATTGTATGGATGTGGAGAGTTGGTCCGAGTAAAAGCAAAAGCCCAGGCGAGCGCCTGGGCTGATATGTTAGATTTTTAGTCGGTTATGTTCCTTAGCAAGGAAGCTGTGAAAATTGTCCATGAGTTCTTCAGGACTATTTGCTCCTGTCTCGCTAGGCATGTAGTAGATAAAGGAATTCATTTCGGGAGGATATTCAAACGTAGAATAGACAAGTTCAATCAGTTCTAATTTTTTCTTAATTCCATATCTGCTTTTGCTTATAACTTCCAAAAGTACTAGCCTTAAAATATCCTTAGCTTTATGATCTTCTGCAGAACCGGCTATTGAAGCTTGCTTTTGATATACCTCAAGAACATCGAGCTTACTTACTTCGGAACCGATGACATCAAAGTCTTCATCAAGAGTTGGAATGTCATGTTCCATTTTCCAATAAATGAAGTCCTGCATAGCTTTAGGCTCTAGAACATCCATACTTATGCCTAAGTAAATGAGGTTAAAAGAAGGAGTTATGTTTGTTTTGGCGAATATTTTAAAAGAATACATATTTAACTTCCTTTCTTGGGAATAAAGACAGTATCTTGGATTTGCTATATAATGTTATTATAGAAGGCTCTGTCACAACAAATGGTTGATTTTTGACGAGAA
>JAXEPX010000100.1:0-26569 GCA_034117325.1 Phascolarctobacterium sp.
AAGGTCGCTTTAGCTATAGCATTTGCGGCTGTCTGAAGCAATGTGGTCAGGGGCCGAATGTAAAATGGAATGGCAGGGTCTATAATAATATGGACGTGGAGAAGCTAGAAAAGCTGATAAAAGGGAAATAATACAACTGACCAGCGGGGCGTAATGGCTCCGCTGATTTTTTGTCCGTAATAACAAATAACGCATTTTTTACTGTTTTATAAAGACAAGAGAAGTAAATCTGGTGTATAATATTATCATGGGGTTTCAATCAGTGTAGCTTATATTTTGGTAGAGAATTCCAAGAAAAAAAGTAGCTATAATGCATTAATTATTTTCGTTTAGTAATAATAGCAATATAGAATAAAAAAGCTATGAACATGATTGTCAAGGAAATTGACATCACATAGGGCTAATTTGGAAGGACGTGAAGTAATGAAAATTTTGATTTGCACTTTACTCATGCTTTTAATGAGCGTGAGCGCATTTGCTGGAAACCATGTTTGGTATGACAAAACCGCGGGCATAAATACTATGAAAAAAATTGTCGTTTTGCCCATCGAAGGAGAAATTTCCTATAATGGTGCTTACGGTGATTTTACAAATGAATTATCCAAACGTATTAAAGAAATCAACTTTACCACTGTTCCTGGTGCTAATACAAGTGCTAACAGTGTTATGGCTGGTAATACACCGTTTAAAGCTCTATTACAAGAATTTCCAAACGAAGCTGCTCGCGCAAAAGCTGTTGAGGAAGCAACTGCAGCTGATGGATACCTAGTTTGCCGTGTCCGTGAGGATAGAGTGCAGAAGGACTGGTCTCCCGAAATTACTTGCAATCTTGAGATTGAAGAGTACACTGAGGAAACTGGCGGCCCTTATGGTAATATAAGATATGATGAATATTATTATACTACTTCTCACGTTGTGCCTGGTCAATATGTTTATCTTCATTTAGTAAATTTGGATTATACTCTTTATAATCTTGAGGGTGAAGAAATCCTGTTAGTGCAAAATAATGCTCAAGAATATGGCATGAGTCAGCGGGATTTGTATAAGCATTTATTTAAAGAGTTTGCCAAAGAGCTTAAAGCTGCCAACAAGGAAAAAGGGATGTGATTATGATGAAGTTGAAGAATATTTTAATGGGATTACTTTTAGGCTCAGCTCTTCTGCTTCCTTGTGAAGGACTGGAGGCAGCTACCTTGAAGTCTGGTACTCAAATTGGTTTTGGGCAGATTATAGTACCGGAGAGTATTGCTGATGATGAGTTTATAGTCAAAGCATTATATTTTACAATGAAACAAGAAGCTAAAAGGCTAAAGAATGTAGTTATTAATTATAATGGTGATGCGAGAAAAGCGGATGATTTCATTATAAATGTTAGCGTAGGTAGTTATGATTTAAATAGTACTTGGGTTGATCCGTCTGCAACAACAGCTACGTCTGAAGTATGGCACCAAGAAAGGAAATGGTATGATGATAAAAAGAATGAGCATACCATGCATATTAGACGTTATGCAACAAAGATAAGTGATCATCCAGGTTATTTTTCATTCAAAGCTAATGTCACCGCTAGTGTGTTTTTGCAGGATCCAGTTACAGGTGATGTTATTGTACGGCATGATGCATCTAGGAGCAGAAATAAAGAAATAGATGCTTATACTGACATTATGAAGGATTTTTATAAGAAGGTAAATAAAGCATTGAAAGCTGAATGATATTGTGCTGATGCATTAAGCTATATGGGGTAATAAAATGTAAATATAAATCTATGAGAGAAGGGGTTTTGTGATGAAGAAGATAGTTGCTTTGGGAGTTCTTGCTCTTATTTATAGCATGGCCTATGCTCCCACGCCAGCAACAGAAGCTGCAGATGTCTTCACCATGGAGAATGATGCTATAGCTACGCAGAGCGTTTCTGATGTTAACTACAGCTTTTGGACTCGCCTAAGAGACGATGCTTTGGATCGGGATAAAAAGCCTGCTCCACCGCCACCAAGCCATGACAGACCGGAGCCTCTGCCTCCGCCGAGACACGAAATGGACCGTCCGCCTGTTCCTGGACCTGGTCCGCAACGTCAGGCACCGCCTCCGCCACCAGGTTACAGAAGGCCCGCACCTCCTCCACCGCCGAGTTACAGAAGACCGGCACCGCCTCCGCCGAGATACGAAATGGACCGTCCGCCCGTTCCTGGACCTGGTCCGCATCGTCAGACACCGCCTCCGCCGCCGAGTTATAGAAGGCCTGCACCTCCAACACCACCAAGCCATGACAGACAAGCACCGCCTCCACCACCGAGACCTGAACAGAATAGACCTGGACCCGGTGCTCCTGGTCCGCGTAGATAAACTTATAGTAAAGGCAACAGGATATAACCCTGCTGCCTTTTTTATTTTCTAGAATAGAGTTTGCACTAGCCAATTGTCGCCTGCTAAGCGACCTCAAGCGTAAAAAAATGTGGCATAATATGCATGTAAAGAGAAATGCTAGTAATGAGAGATGTTGGTTAATTTGCAAAGGAGAGTGCAAGCATGAGCGAAAAATTAGACGCAGATAACAGAGGACGTTTTTATGATTTTGGCTTTACCTTGGACCTGGAGCCGCTGCTTAATAGCAACCCCTTAGCCTTAAGCTATGTGGTAAAAGATAATGAGCAGCAATACCTAGTTTTGGACGATGCCATGCGTAGTGAGGTTTGGCTGCGTCGTTTGCCTAGCGGCAACTACGATATTGAGGACGCAGTATATCGCTCCAAGAACAGCACTAAGGTAAAATTTGCCTATTGGGGAGCAGAAGATGATGGTGCAGACACCATCATTCGCGTGGAGCTGTGCTGTGGCTATGAGATTCCGCTCAATATCAAGGTCGTAAATAAATGTGTTGTGGATGAGCTGGTAAATGGTGCTGTCCTGAAAATGCATATTACGGCTGTACCAGAGAATGTAAGCTTTTATGAAACTCAGGAACAATGTACAGAGGGCAATGGAGAATATGCAGCAGAAAGCCTCGTACCTATAGGCACCTTTTATTCCGCTTATGATGGAGATGAAGAATATATTGGCGACGAGGGCGTGCTTATGAGTGCGAAGGTTAAAAGCTACGAGCTGCTCAAAAATCAGCTCACAGGCCTAGAATACGTACACTTTACTGTGCAAACACTGGAGAATACCTTTGATGTAGTGGTAAATGCTGAGGAAATTGACCTGCCCTTGGAGCAAATCAACTATTTGTCCGGTACCTTTGATTTAAAGGGCTATGTTGAAACAGATGACTATCATCGCTATGGACAGAGCTTTCAGGAAATGTATGAGGCTAAGCTTACGGAAGCGCAGTTTGCGGAGGAAATTGTGCCTGTGCTGCGTGATATGCGCGACCTTGAGTGTGAATATTTGGTAGCTGATTTCAGTAAGGCTGCAGATTTTCCGCTCTCTTACGTGCAGACTACGCTGGAGCAAGAGCAGGGGCGCGTGAAGGATTATTTGGTGGAATATGGGATAATCCTGGGCGAGGGCAAGGTGCAGCTCTTCCGCTTGAAAAAGGGGAACAGGATTTGTGGCCTTGAGGAGGTACGTGATATTTTCCATACTGTGTGCGTCGAGGGCAAGGAGCCGCTGGCGTGGGAGTGGGAGGATATTAGCCATATTTTGGGAGAGGAAAGGTATTAACCATGATCAAGTACACTAACAAGCTATCTTTTCATATCCCAGGTTTTAAATATATCAATGGTAAAATGCTAAATGTATATATAGATGATTTTATAAAGCTATTAACGAAGGAATTAGAATTAATCGGTATTAACGCTTTTTATACTACTCCTGCTACTGGTTACTATAAAGGTAGAAGCTACAAGCAAGAGATTATTACCGTATTTTACGATAAAGAAGATAAAGAAGTATTAGGTTGCTTTGTAAGAACCGTTAGAGCTATGCGTGAACAGCTTGAGCAGGAATCGTATGCTTACGAGCTTAACGGAGAAATGTATATATATGATGCAGAGGAGTTTTGTAATTTGGCGTAGAAAGGGTAAGGAGGATAGAGTTTATATTATGACAAATAGGATAATAATACTTACTACTTCTATAATGCTACTATCGCAATCGCAGGTAGCTTTAGCAGCACCTAGATTTGAAGATATATATTCTGGAGGTTCTCCGTGTTTCTGGCTTGTAGCTATTCCAAGCGTTATATATGCTGTTTATAAAGAATACGGAATAAGTGCTAGTATAATATCTGCTATTGGTATAGGTATTATTGTATACAACTATCCTCAGGTTCTTTTATATATTGATGGCATTGTTGCTTTTGCTTTTCTTGTTGGAATGTTTACTGGATGGTTGAAGTGATAAGTCATAAAGCTCGATTTGTGTACTAAATATGATATAATAATATGTATAAAGAGAAAAATTATATTTCTGCATGAAAAAGGGGGTTACAATGAATAAATCGTTAGCTATACTATCTATTCTTATTATATTTCCTACTACTATAGCAAGTGCATGTACTTATAAAAATATAGAATTGAAAGATGGCAGGGTAGAAGCTCGTTGGATTCCCTGTAACAACGAAAAATGCGAAGATTATAAACGTCATAAGAAAATGATAGAGAATCAGGAAGTAGTATATTTCCATGATGTATCTGAGGATAAGGATAAGAAGAAAGAAGCACCGCCTGTCGAAGCTTCTAAAGAAAATAATTCTGGTAAGGTATATGATAAAAAAGAAGGCAGAGAGCGCGATGTAGATGCTATAAATGCTGAAAACGATGCTATTAATAAAGCTACAGGAAAATTGTCAGATGAAGCTCCCGTAAAGGAAAATAAGAAGGATAAAACTAAGAAAAAGGTTCCGGTTGAGAAAAAGGCTTCGGATGCTCTGAAAAAATTCTTCGGGTTTTAAAAACGGGGGAAGGTGTTGCACATAAAATTTTCTATAGCTTATGAATCGAGGGCAAGGACATCTAGCATGGGAGCGGGATAATATTAGACCTGTTTTGTGGGAGGGAAAATAAAGAAAAGCTTGCAGAAAGTAACTGCAAGCTGTATAATAAAACTAGAAGGACAACCGCCCACAAGGTGGGTTGCCAAGTTTGAGGTAGAAAAATCCGCCCGTTTCTCGTCAAAGTTGGGGGCGGTTTTTCTATGTCTAGATTACTTTTTGTTGATCAAGAGAATGATGAACGTAAGCAATGCTAGGATAAACATTCCGAAGGACATTAGATCCTGAAAAGAATAGTTTCCCATAGACATCACCTCCATTCAAGGGGGAATGAAGGCAACGCCACCCTGCAACACGGTTGTCAAAAGCATTATAACACAAAAGTGTTCATATTACAACAAAATGTTCACGTGCCTTTTGCTTTTATTCTAACCGAGAAAAAGCAAGTACAATTTAACGCCCTGCTGCAGGCCGCTACTCTGGGGAGTGTGAGCCTGGCGCCAAGGGCGTTTTTTGTTGCTTGCAATATTATAATCTTATATGCGAAAATTTGTTTCCTGCCCTAAAATAGGGCATATAAAAATTCAGTATATCTATGTTTATCTAGTAAATTTCATTTACAAAATTCTCGGTTTTGATTAAAAAACTACTATAGTGAACACAAAGATTAACTTTACAGCATGCCACTGCAGGTTGCTGTTTCAGATTTTATCAACGAGGTAGGAGTTTTGAGTAAAAGTAGAGAAATGTATATTGAAAATTATTGTAAACCTCGAGGAGTGGACACGAGAGAAATAGAGGCGAAAAGCCTTATAAAGGCCAAGGAGCTCTATGACAGTGGTGCGATTGAAAAGATACCCGTGGGTACGGTTGCAGGGCTGCAGGCTATTCATAAAGCCTTGTTTACAGGACTTTATGATTTTGCTGGGAAAATTCGTACGCTGAATATTGCTAAGGGTAATTTTCGCTTTTGCAATTGCCTGTATCTCAAGGAAGCCTTAGCCGCTATTGAGAAAATGCCAGAAAATACTTTTGAAGAAATCATTGCGAAATACGTGGAGATTAATGTTGCCCATCCTTTTATGGAAGGCAATGGCAGAAGCACGCGAATTTGGCTGGATATGATTTTGAAAAAGCGTCTCCAGAAGGTTGTAGAATGGGAAAAGGTCGATAAATACCAATATCTGCAGGCTATGGAGAGAAGCTCGGTTAATGACTTGGAACTGCGATTACTTTTACAGGTCAATTTGACTGACAAAGTTGATGACTGCGAAGTTATATTCAATGGGATTGAGCAATCTTATTTTTATGAGCAACCATAATGATTTTGATATATGTTTTGCCTTAAGCGCAAAAATAAAAGCTTGCGGGAAGCAAGCGCAAGCTATATAATGAGTATAGATAAAAAGTGCCACCGATAGACGGTTGGCCTCAGATAAAGTTAACTTAGAAAAATAGCCGTATCCTTGGTCTGGGCGGCTATTTTTTACTATGTAAAGAAACGCCTAAAGCGTAACCGAGAGCGAAACAGGCAATGCCAAAGCTCAGAATCCCTAAAAAGGTATCTATGGTTAGCATAGGGAATCACCCCTTGCGGTGAATTTCTAGCAAGCTAGATTTCTATGTCATCGAAGGGTCACAGTCCCTCCGGAGAGGGCCAACCGCCTACCGTTATGGTAGCACTATAAATATTATAGCATAAATTTGTTCGCTTCTTGACAAGACGTTTGTATTAAATTTTTTGTTTTTAGTTAGAAATATAATTCCAGAGGTGACAGATTTTGCCCTTGTATAGTGATATAATTCATATAGTGAGGTTATTATATGAATTATATCACTGAATACAGATGTTATTAATTTATATGGCACTCTGGTTAAGGGTCTACGGTGTTGATAGGGAAAGTACTTAATAAGAGTGTTTGCTTTTGAAATAGATATAGGAGGGAATTAAACTATCAGCGAGGCAGGAGTTTTATGCAAAAGTAGAGAAACATATTATTAATTGCTGTAAATATTGAGGAGTAAATGATTATGAATACGTGGAGGGGTAAATATGAAAGCTAATTGCAAAGAAGTGTATAAGATTGAGATTACAGAGATATTGCAAAGAGAATATAGTATAGTAGCAGACAGTGCTGATGATGCATGCAGATTGGTAAAAGAGTTATATAATAATTGTGATATAATTTTAAATGCAGATGACTTTGTTGAAGTTACTTTTTCTTGCAAAGATTGAGTGATTTACAGTGGGTGTTTTTATAATATTAAGGTTTTTAATCTTATAGTTTTGATTTTAGAGGAGTAGCTACAATGAACTTAAATATGGATGCTGATATTGCCGCTTCCTATAGTAGCAGTTCGCAGAGAATACGAGTAATAACAGAGAACTGGGCTGCTCTTAATCTTTTTTGCCCTTATTGCGGCAATGAATATGTAAGGCACTTTGAAAATAATCGACCTGTAGCAGATTTTTATTGCCCTAAATGCAAAGAAGAGTATGAATTAAAAAGTAAAGACGGAAATATAATGAGTAAGATTAATGACGGAGCATATTCAACTATGCTCGAAAGAATAGAGTCTGTAAATAATCCCAATTTCTTCTTTTTACAGTATGCAAAGCAGAATATGAATGTAAAAAATCTTCTAATGGTACCTAAGTACTTTTTTCTTCCCGAAGTGATAGAAAAGAGGAAACCTTTAGCAGCTACTGCAAGAAGAGCAGGTTGGGTGGGGTGTAATATTTTATTGGAAAAAATACCATATGAAGGCCGCATTTTTATTATAAAAGATGAAAAGGAACAGCCTGTAGATGAGGTTATCGAAAAAGTTAATAGAACAGCGTTTATAAGAAAATACAAGTTAGATACGCGTGGATGGATTTTAGATATTTTAAATTGCATAAATTTGATTGATGGCAAGAATTTTTCATTAGAGCAAATCTATGCTTTTGAAGAGATGCTAGCTTCTAAATACCCTAATAACCATCATATTAAAGATAAAATAAGACAACAGTTACAGGTGTTACGTGATAAAGGATTTATAGAATTTAATGGACGCGGGCATTACAGTAAGATTATACTTAGGTGATATATAGATAATATAATCTACGGGATATTTAAATAGAGAAAGTGCGGACCTTTACTTGTCGCCTTTCAAGCGACCTATATGCTTCTAATTAATGGCATAATATACCTGTAAGAAGAAGTAAATATAAAAAAGTGATGGTTTTAAAAAGCGAGGTATGTGTGATGGCTAAAGAATTTGTATTATCCTCCGAAGAAAAAGCGAAGAATGAGCTGCTCAATAAAGCGATTGCTTATGCTGTCGAAAAGCATTGGGACGGCTTACGCAAGGGCACGGATATGCCCTACATTGTGCATCCGCTCGAGGCTATGCATATCCTGTACACCATGGGTGCTGATAAATACCTCATGGCTGCAGGCGTGTTGCACGATACTGTTGAAGACACAGGCGCTACTTTAGAAGATATTGAAGAAAAGTTTGGCCGTGAAGTACGTGAGCTGGTAGAGTGCCATACTGAGAAAGATAAAAGCCTGCCCTGGAAAGAGCGCAAAGAAATTGCGCTGGCACATTTAAAAACTGCTTCCAAACGCGAAAAAATGCTCGTACTTGCTGATAAGCTCGCCAATATGCGCGCTATTAATAGGGATTACCTCATGCTTGGCGATAAGCTGTGGGAACGCTTTAATAAAGGACCCAAGGAGCAGAAATGGTACTACAATGAAGGCGTTAAGGCGCTGAAAGAGCTCATGGATTACGAGGAGACGAGGGAACGCTACTTCGAATTTAGCAATTTAGTGGATGATGTATTCGGCTTGGAATATGATGATGACGGTATTTTAGACGAAACGGATAATAAGAAGCTGCTGGAGCAGATAGGAGAGCTAGAAAAAGAGAAAAAATATGAGGATATTGCTAAGCTTTTAGAAAAGCCTGCTGCTGAAGGCAATAAACTGGCTATGGGTATGTTAGGCGGATACTATTTTTTTGGTACAGGTGTTGAACAGGATCAAGCTAGAGCGATTCCTTTATTGACAGCAGCTGCAGAGGTTGGCTATATCATTCCTATACGCATTTTGGGTAAAGCCTATTATTATGGTGACGGCGTTGAACAAGATTTTACACTTGCTAGAGAATACCTTGAGGAACTCGAAGGTGTTGAAGGTGGCGAAGACGCTGAGGTTTTGACACTACTTGGCCATATTTATGAAGATGGCATGGAGATTCCTCCAGATGTCGAGCGAGCTTGCGAGCTATATCAGAAGGCTGCCGATGAAGATTATCCGCCTGCCCAGTATGATTTTGGTATGTGCTTATTAAATGGTGATGGCTGCGAGGCTGATGAAAAGCAAGCTTGTGAGTATTTACAAAAAGCCTCCCAAGCTGGATATGACCTTGCTTATGATGTCTATGGCTTGCTATTAATGCATGGCATTGGTTGCCAGGAAAATGCTATTGAAGGTGTAGAGTGGATAAAAAAGGGTGCGGAAGCAGATAATCCTCAAGCTTTATTCAATCTGGCTAGATGCTATGCAGAAGGCATTGGTACGAAGAAAAATATGAAGGAAGCAGAGCGCCTGCAGAAGCTTGCAGAAGAACTGGTAAAGGATGATCCGGAAGAGTTCGTCGAAGTGAAGTCAAAGAAATAATGTAAATTACACATGGCCGTCTAGCAATAGGCGGCTGTGCGTTTTCAATAAGAGAAAGGGGGAGATACTATGGCAAAATTAGTCATTACTCCGCTCGGAAGCAGTGCTCGAGATAGATTTTGTAAAGAGCTGGAGCAATTAGAATATGGGCAGGGAGCTCTTATACTGCCTAATCGACTTCTCATGGATGATGTGGAGCAAAAATATAATATTGAAGCCATGGGTATGGATACCTTGGCAACAAAGCTGCTTAATCTTAATGGGTATGTTTATTTTAACCAGATTAATCGTCGTAGTCAGGAGCTAGTGGTTCAGGAGATGATAGATGATCTCTTAGACGGAGCTAATATGGAGTATTTTGACCAATTAGCCCAGAAGCCTGGCTTCGTGAAGGCCATGACATCATTGGTGGGGCAATTATCACGTAGCGGCTCCACTGTAGAGCAAATTGTGCAGATTTTGAGTAGCTGGGGTAGAAGCGGGCGCTTGGGACAAAAGGATAAGGAGGTTGCTCTCCTTTATAAATATTATCGATATTACCTCAAGCAAAAGAACTGGTTCGATTTAGAGGGTAAGTATCGTCTGGCAATGCGTGTCCTACAAAATGAAAAGAGCAAGCTACCCTGGCGACAGTTGTATTTTTGCGATTTTTATAGCTTTGATGCATTGCAGCTAGAGTTTATTAAGGCTTTGACGCAACGCTGTCAAGTAACTATTGGCCTTTGCTATGAGAAGAATTTGGAGCATTGTGAGCGAGGCAAGCTGTTTGAAGCCACACGTGATACTTATCTAGAGCTAGAGAAGCTTTGCTTGGATGATGGTATTGAGAACCATAAACCAGAACGACAGCTTGCAGCAAATTGTCGACATTTATGCGAGAACTATGGACTGAAGGCAAATCCAGTTCCTCAATCAGAGGCAGTACAGCTTTATCGCTTTAGTGAGCGTGATCAGGAACTTCGTTACGCGCTGACGCGAGCAAAGCAGCTTATGGAAAAGGGTGTGCCTGCACAAGAAATAGTTATAGCTGTACGTGATTTAGCGCAGTACACTGGCCTGCGCCTTATTGCAGATGAATACGGGATTCCGGTCACCTTGCCACAAAGTACGAATTTAGCGGTACAGCCATTACTTGAGCTTGTGCTGCTCTTACTTCAGGCAGCTCGTGATACTCATGAGGGAGCAGAGGCTTATATTGCCACGCTATGCTCACCCTTAGCTCGCTTGCTGCTTACCCTTGATGGCGAGGCTGTAAATAATCTCCGTCAGGAGCATTATTTTAAGACACGGTCTGGCGCGCAGCAGCTGATAGCAGAGAAGTTCCCTGCTGAGGATGCAGTGCAAGCGTTGTTAGATGGCTATCTCAATGCTTTGCCTGCTAAGGCTGATGTTTGTACCTATGCTGAGCAGCTGAGAAAATTACTGCAATCCTTGCAGTTAGTGCGTCGTCTTGGCGAGCTTTATAAACAGGGGAATGTTACTTTAGCTGCTTTAGCTTTGAGCTTGCAGGCAGAACGCGAGCTTTATGGTGTGCTGACGCAGCTAGTAGAGGATTATCAGAGCTGTGGACAGGGACAGAAGACTTTAAAGCTCAGTGAATGGCAGGTCATTTTAACTGATGCAGTAGCTCAAGTAGAGCTATTAGTTCAGAAGGGGCGCAAAGATGGTGTGCGTATTACCTCTGTGGTTAATTTACAGGGCCTAGAATACGATTATGTTATGCTTTTAGGACTTCGAGAGGGTGAATTCCCTAAGGCTAATACGGAGAATTGGATTTATAACGATACTGAACGCAAGGTTTTGAAGTCTGCGGGACTGGATATGAGTAATACCTCTTTTGCCTATGCCGAGGATGCCTGCTTCTTTGGCGCAGCTATCGGTTGCGCTCGTAAACAGCTGCTATTGAGTTATTACTATGACGATAAGGCTGGTGCAAGTCCTTATTTAGACAATATTAGTAAGCTTTTTCTCGCTGATGGAGCTACGGAAACAGAGAAAGATAGTACTATAAGAGCAGAGGAAAATCCTTCTAAGGTTTATGCTTCAGCAGAGGAGGCTGCACGCAAGCTGGCAGGTGGTGAAGCTTGGTTAGAGGAATATTTGGGTAGTGCTACCTTAGATGCCTCTAAAATAGATGCACTGCGTAATGAGCAGCTACGATATAACGGTGAACTGTCGGATGTGGAGCTTCAGAAAATAGTACGCAAGGCAGTAGGCTCTAGCTTTAGCGCTAGTGCTTTAGAAACCTACGCTGCCTGTCCTTTCCAATATTTAGGGCAGCGTGTATGGCGAGGACAGGAATTTGCGGCCGTGGAGGACGAACTTACACCTGTGGATGAAGGCGATATTTTGCATGAGGTGCTGGCAAGCTTTATGGGTAAATATCTGAATGTGAAGCTTACGGATTTTCCTTTAGAAAAGCTACAGGAGGAGCTGCATGCTTGCTTTGCCGCGGTCGTAGAGGAGGCGCTTGCACAGGGGAAAATAATTGATAATGTTCTCTGGCAGTCTGAACGTCCGCGCTTGGAGAAAATGCTCTTGATGTGGCTAAAATATGAATATGCAGATCAAAAGGAATGGAGCTTTAAGCCATGTGCTGTAGAGTGGGATTTTAGCTCTAAGAATGGAAAGCCGTTACATATGCGCACTGCTGATGGTACACGTGTGAGTCTTGTGGGGCGTATCGATAGGCTGGATAGTGATGGAGCTCGTATTTTCGTAACTGATTATAAGCGTAGCGGGAGCTCTGTGCCTACAGGAAAGCAGTTGGCAGATGGCTTTGATGTGCAGCTGCCTTTGTATTTATTGGCAGTAGCAGGCCTTTATAAAGATATAGAAAGTGTTGCTGGTGGCACCTACTTCGTTTTGAAGAAGGGGCAGCGTGAAAGCAGCTTTTTGCTTGAGCCCGTGGATAATAAAAATATCAGTAGTGGTAGTAGATATACAAGAGAAATTTCTAGTAGCTGGGCTTCCTTCCAAAGCTTTGCCCAGAAGCTGATAGGCTCCTATGTTGATGGAATTTATAACGGAAAATTTATGGTAGCTCCTCGTAAACAATGTAGTGACTATTGTGCTTTGAAGGATATCTGTCGTTTGTGTGAGCTTAATCAGGCACAGGGAGGTGGGCAGGATGAGTAATTTTCCTTTGAATACTGAACAATTACAGGCTAAGGAGGCTATTTCCTGCAATGTAGCTGTGTCTGCTGGTGCGGGCAGTGGCAAGACGCGTGTGCTAGTAGAGCGTTTTTTACATATTCTCGAACAGTACGGACCCAATGGGGCTATGCGCTCGCAGGCTGGTGTGTCTGCTTCAGAAGGTGAAGAGTCACTTGCCAGTGCTACTCAGACGGTGGATGCGGGTAATATTCTTGCGATTACCTATACTCGTAAGGCGGCAGCAGAAATGAAGGCACGTGTGCGCCAGGCAATTGAAGAAAGATTGGATACTGATGTTCAGGGTTATTGGCATCGACAGCTTGAGGCTTTGAATAGAGCGCAAATTAGTACAATTCATGGCTTATGTAATCGCATTTTGAGTGAAAACCCTGTTGAAGCACAGCTGGATCCTTCCTTCACGGTAGCGGAGGAATTTGACGGTAAGGAGTTTTTAGAGGAGTGCTTAAAGGATTACCTGCAGCAAGAGCTCAAGCAGCAGAATAAAGATGTCGCTAAGCTACTAGAGGCCTATGGTGTAAGTGGCTTACGTAGACAGGTGGAGACCATTCTGCCTGCTCTGGGAGCTATTGCTACTGAAGCAGATTTAACACAGCCATATGCTAAAAGCATTGCACAATTACCTGAGCTGAAGGATAGACTGTGTATTGCCGTGCGCGATATGGTGTTAAGTCGTCAGAATATGCCCAATAAGAAAAGCAAAACCTATGGCGCTTTGGAGCAAATAGCGGAGTATATAGAGCAGCTTTGCGATGGCATTAAGAGAGAGCCAGCAGATTTTACGCTGTTAGATCAGGCATTAGGCACTTTTAGAGCAACAGGTAACCTAAAGGATTTTAAAGAGCTTATTGAGCAATTAAAAAAGCAAATTATCTGTGTGGCGGCGGATAAGGCTGGCATGGAGCTTGTTCCTTGCTGGCAAGGCTTATTACAAGGACTGGATGCATTTACCCAAGCTCGTAAACGTGAGCGGGATTTTTTAACCTATGATGATTTAGAAAGCTTCACATTGGAGTTGCTAATGCAGAATGAGACTGTGCGCAAAAAATATCAGGAGCGTTACCGCTATATTATGGTGGATGAATTCCAGGATACGAATGATCGTCAGCGTCAGTTAGTATATTTGCTGTGCGGAGATTCTGCTGAACAATTGCAAGGACAAAAGCTTTTTGTTGTCGGTGATCCTAAGCAGTCTATTTATCGTTTTCGTGGTGCAGATGTCAGCGTCTTTGCCAGTGTACGTAAGGAAATCGCCGCTAGTGGTGGCTTGAATTTGCAGCTAAAGAAGAATTACCGTAGTGCTACTACAGTACTAGATGCTGTTAATGGTGCTTTTCGCCTTTTGATGGGCACGGATAGCACGAAGGATGTGTTTTTCGAAGAGCTGGAGGTACATAAACCAAGTAGTGAGATGCCACAGCTTTATCTTGTTGAGTATGATAAGGAGTGCGGTAAGACTAAATTCCAGGTGGAGGCGGAGCAGGTAGCACGGGTAATGCAGGCTTATCATGAGGCTCGTGCTTTAGATGGTAAGCAGTTGTTGGCTCCTAAGATTCCCTATGGAGATATGGCTATATTGCTCAGAGCAATGACGCATACGAATGAGCTGGAAACAGCCCTGCAGGAAAGAGGGATTCCTTACGAGGTTGTTGATGGCAAAGGCTTCTATGAGCGCCAGGAGGTTTTGGATTTACTGAATTTATTAACTGCGCTTAATAATCGCTATCGCAGTATTGAGCTGGCAGGTGTACTGCGTTCCCCCTACTTTGGTCTAGATGATGAAAGCTTGACAAGGCTGTTCTTGCTAGAAAAAGGATGCTTATGGGATAATCTGCAAACCATTGCTACAAATAATGATTTATTAACTACTTTCAGTAAGGAGCAGCAGACACTTATTAGTCGTGCGGCGCAAAAGCTTGCTTTGTTAAGAATGGAAGCATCTCTTTTAGCTCTGCCGGAGCTTTGGCAGTTACTTTGGCGGGAGCTATCAGTAGATGCTGTGCTTAGCTTGCAGGAGCATGGGCCGAATAAGCTAGCCAACGCTCAGAAGCTAGGCAGCTTAGCTCAGGATTATTGTGTGCATCAAGGCGGAACTCTGAGTCAATGGCTTGAATATGTCCGCCGCTTGCGTGCTGCAGAAGCACGGGAAACAGCAGCTAATCTAGGCTCCACTGATGCAGTGAAGATTATGACCATTCATAAGTCCAAGGGCTTGGAATTTAGTACAGTTTTTCTGCCGTTTTTACATGGTAAAGCTTCCTCTGATACTGATACTATTAAATACATGCCTAAGGTGGGCTTGGGTATAACTGCGCCTGATGATAATGGAGTGCTTCAGCCTACGAGTATTTTGGCCAAGGCCAAGGAGGCAGATAAGCTACTAGAACAGGAAGAGCGCAAGCGCCTGCTTTATGTGGCGATGACTCGTGCCGAGGATAGGCTTTTGATGAGTGGCATTCTCGAGGGTAGTGGCCTAAGTGCTGATAAAAGACTGGAGGAATTAAGCTGGTTTAGGCAGCTACAACAGATATACGGCAATAATACTGTGGCGGACCTACATGTTATAACTGCTCAAGAGCAGAGTGAGAATGGCTTGGTGCCTTCTACCCTGAGTAAGAAGGCAGAGGATGAGAAGTTGGAGCATATTGGACCTCTTGCTGTTTATGAGGATAGTGGGATAAAGCATTTCTCCCCCTCGTCCCTGCAGACCTATCTCCACTGCCAGCGCCAGTATTACTATCAATACGTACTTGGCTTGCCGCCGTTGGAGGAGGATGAGTCCGAGAGCGTCAATGGTAGCGAAAATGCTGGGGAGTTAAGCGATAGCGAAGGAGCTGAGCATTTAGCAGCTAGCGATACTCAGGCGCAGGCTGCTAAGCTGGCACCCCATGTATTGGGCGGCATTGTGCACAGGACCTTGGAGCTTTATAAGGGCGACCTGAATAAGGCTCTGGCACGGGCGATGCAGGAATATGCTCCCCTGGCTGTGGATAGAGAGGCCCGTGCTATGCTGGAGCAGTATATCGCAAGCGACCTCTATCAGAGCATTCCAACTGAACAGCTGCGTGAGCTACCCTTTACGTATAAGCACGAGTATGAGGGCAGAGAATTCACCTTTAGCGGCATTATCGACTGCCTGGGCTTTGTCGATGCTTCTGCTAACTCTGCTCAGGGTGCAAATGCTGGTGCTGTGCCTGCTGACGCTAACAAATCCTTAGCTATCATCGACTATAAAACTGGTCGTGCGCCTGAGGCTGGCGAGCTGAAGGCTGGCTATGCGTACCAGCTGGCTATTTATAAGGAGGCTGTGGAGCAGCGCTTTGCGGGGCTAAAGGTTAGCCGTGCCGAGCTGCATTATCTGCGCAGCCTTACCCCTGTAGCGCTGCCGCTGGCGCAAGCTGGTGCAGCTTCGACCAAGGATTATTTACAGGAGGCCTGCAAGCTCTGTGCTGAAATCTGCTCTAAGAAAGACGCTGAAGAAAAATTTGTCTGCACGCTTGCGTCCTGCGAGTATTGCCCCTATAATTATGTATGTAATGCTTATGAGGGGGATAAAAAGGAATGAACTTTGCTAATTTAGAGAGCTGGGATTATCTGTGCTTTGTGGTCATCGGCATTAGCCTGGTGCTGCTGGCTGGTGGCATTAAGCGCTTGAAGGCCGCGAATCCGCAATATGTGGACGAGCGCGCGCTGAAGCTGCGTGCCTATGGCGCGATGATTGTGGCGCTTGCTTATCTCGTATGTAAAAAATATGTGTAAAATTATGGCTCCCGTACCCAAATGGTAGGGGAGCTATTTTTTGGCTATTGTAAAGCTTATTAGTAGTCCTTTCCCGGAAATGGCGGAACAAGTGAGGACTGCGAGGACTGTGAGGCTTTACCCTGCATGTATACAATATTATTGGGGTAGGAGTATGTATTTTTGCTCCCTAGAGTCGTATAATAATGCTTAGAAAGTGAAAATTTCTGCATGATTATAGATTGGAGTGAGATTCAAATGAAAATAGCCTTTTATGCACTGCGTGATTTCGATGAACTAGCCTTTGCTGAGAAATTTAGTAAGCAATATGGCATTGACTTCGTCTGGACGGCGGAGTACCCTAATGAGCATAACCTTGAGTTGGCTAAGGGCTGCGATGGCGTGAGTTGTACTCCTTGCGAAATGCGTGAGGAATGGGTGCGCGCCTACCATAGCTATGGCGTCAAATATATGTTGACCCGCGCTATTGGCTATGACCATTTGCCGGCGAAGGTTATCAAGGAGCTGGATATGCACATCTCCACCACTCCCTATCCTACGGAGTGCGTGGCAGAATATGCGCTGATGCTCATCCTGTGCTGCATTCGCAAATTCCAGCAATCCATGATTAGAGCCCAGGCACAGGACTACACCCTGAAGGGGAAAATGGGCAAGGACCTCTGCAATTGCACCGTGGGCGTTGTTGGTACGGGTCACATCGGGCAACTCGTTATTCAGTATCTGCAGGGGTTCGGCTGCCGCATTCTCGCCTTCGACCATTATCCTAAAGAGGAGCTCAAGGACAAGGTGGAATATGTAACTCTTGACGAGCTCTATGCCCAAAGCGATATCATTACCTTCCATGTGCCTTCTAATAGCGAGACCTACCATATGGTTGATGCTGAGGCTATTAACAAAATGAAGGATGGCGTTATTATCGTCAATACGGCACGTGGTAATATTCTTGATAGCACTGCTTTGATTGCTAGCCTAAAGAGTGGCAAGGTGGGCGGCGCAGGCCTGGACGTTATTGAGGACGAGGCAGGGCTCTACTACTGCAACCGCATGGGTGACCATATCGCTAATGATGAGCTGGCCATGCTGCGCAGCTTCCCCAATGTTATTATCAGCCCTCATATTGCCTTTTATGTAGAGAGTACGGTGTCCAATATGGTTGAGAAAAACTTCATCGCTATTGACGCTATGCGTAAGGGCGAGCTGAGCCCCTTCGAAATTAAGCTGTAAATTTATGTGAAATAGCAGAGCTACCTTGCGGGGTAGCTCTGTTTTTCTTTGCTTGCCAAGCCTTGTGGCAATTGTATATTTACTAAGTCCTTGGAAGCTTCCTTTTTGTGTAAACGTGCGCTAAGCACTTGCACAAAGCTTGATAATAAGCTATAATATAAACATATATACGGATTAATAAACAAAATTCGGTAACGGTTTTTAGTGGGTGTTACAGCTTTTGCGTCAATCGAAGAAAACTGCCGTTAATTGTAAACAGTATGGTTTCTGGAAGAAAAGCTTGGGAAAGGAGCAAATGAATGAAGCTAATGCATATCTCGGACCTGCATTTGGGCAAAAGGCTCAATGAGTTTTCGTTAATCGAGGATCAGCGATATATTTTGCAGGAAATAGTGGCCTTGGTGAGGCAGGAGCAGCCAGCTGTGCTGCTCATCGCAGGGGATATTTACGATAAGAGTATTCCGCCTGTGGAGGCAGTGCAGCTCTTTGATGGCTTTTTAAATGCAATGGCGAAGCTAGGCGTGCCCGTGGGCATC
Organism: Phascolarctobacterium sp.; assembly: GCA_034117325.1. Taxonomy (GTDB): domain Bacteria; phylum Bacillota; class Negativicutes; order Acidaminococcales; family Acidaminococcaceae; genus Phascolarctobacterium_A. Next base: position 18,291 of record JAXEPX010000100.1, read on the forward strand.
ACTATTGGTAATCACGATTCGGCAGAGCGTCTATCCTTCGGTGCGCAGCTACTGCAGCAGGCTGGGGTGCATGTGAGCACCTGCTATGACGGTGAGGTACAGAGACTGGAGCTCGCGGATGAGCATGGTCCTGTGATTATTTACCTCTTGCCCTTTCTCAAGCCTATAATTGTGCGTCATGCCCTGGCGCAGGTAGCAGCTGCAAAGGCATCTACAGCTGGGGAGGGGGGCGCAGAGCAAGGCGTTTTGCAGTTCGATGCTGAAGAAGCAGCTGCAAATGAGGCTGAAGAACAGGCGATAACAAGCTATCATGAGGCTGTGCAGGCGGCACTTGGGCGCATTGCCATCGACACCACGCAGCGTAATATCCTCGTGGCACATCAATATGTGACGGGGGCAAGCCCTGCAGGAAGCGAGTCCATTAATGTTAACGTGGGTGGCTTGGATAATGTCGGCGCGGAGGCTTTTGCCGACTTTGACTATGTGGCGCTGGGACATATCCATGGCGCGCAAAATATAACTGTGCCTGGGCGTAGCACTCTGTTACATTATAGTGGTACACCGCTGAAGTATTCCTTTAAAGAGGTCAATGATACGAAAAGCGTTACCATTATTGAGTTGGGGGAGAAGGGCAAGGTTGAGCTTAATACGCTGCCACTCACGCCTCTGCGCGAGCTACGCAAGCTGCGTGGTACCTACGAGGAGCTCATGACCCGCACGACCTATGCAGAGCTTCCTGTAGATAGTGATGGACGCTTAAAGGACTTTTTTCACATCACGCTTACGGACGAGAAGGATGTGCCTGAGGCAGTGGCCAAGCTGCGCTCTGTTTATAAAAATTTGCTAGAGCTTACCTATGATAATCGTCGTACGCGCAATATGAAGCAGGTACAGGCTGACGAGAAAATCGAGGAGAAAAGCAGCTTGGAGCTGGTGAGTGATTTTTATAAGCTGCAAAACGGTGGTGCTCTGGAAGCGGAGCCACAGCGCTTTGTGCAGGCTTTATTAGAGCGTTTGGAGGAGAAGGAGGCGAAAGCATGAAGCCGTTAAAATTAGTCATGAGCGCCTTCGGACCTTATGCAGAACGTACGGAGATTGATTTTACGAGGCTGGGCGAGCAGGGGCTTTATCTTATCACGGGCGATACTGGCGCGGGCAAGACGATGCTTTTTGATGCGCTGACGTACGCTCTTTATAGTCAGACGAGCGGTGGTGGGCGTGATGCACGCATGCTGCGTAGTCAATATGCTGCTGGCGATGTGCCCACATACGTCGAGCTCACGTTCAGACTGCGGGGGAAGGAGTACGTAATTCGTCGTAACCCCGAGTACGAGCGTCCTGCGAAAAGAGGCGGGGGTACAACCACTGAGAAAGCAGGGGGAGAGCTTGTTTATCCCGATGGCAGAAAGCCTATAACTAAGGTGAGCGAGCTCAGTACGGCTGTGACAGAGCTTTTAGGCTTAAATTACGAGCAGTTTAAGCAAATTGCCATGATTGCGCAGGGGCGCTTCCGGGAGCTTTTAGAAACTAATACGGAGAAACGAGGCGATATTTTTCGCCATATTTTCCATACCCTTTTTTATAAAAGAGTACAGGAAGAGGTTAGCTCTGCCGTTTCCAATAAGAAAAAAGAATACCATGACCTGAAAAATAGTATTGCTCAGTCATTGAGTGGAGTTAAAGCTTCGGCTTATCCTGAAATGGAGGCGAAGCTGAAGCTGTGGCAGGGACAAAAGTTTGAAGGCTGTACGCAGCAAGCGCTAGAGCTATTGGAGGAATTGCTGACCTTAGATACAGCAAGACTGGAGCAGCTGGAGGCTGAACAAAGCAGCAAGGAGCTGCGTCTAAATGATGTCAAAAAGCTTCTTGATGCAGCGGCTAATTATCAACGCATTAGTCAGAGCTTGGTGCAGACTGAAGCTCAAATAAAAGAGCTAGAGCCGCGGCTCGTGGAGCAAGCTCAGGCTATAGCTAAACAGGAAAAAGAGCTGGAATCTTATGCTCAAGTGGAGGTGGAGCTGGAGCAGGCTCGCCAAAGCGAAAAAGCGGCTCAGGATGAGGAAGATAGCTTGACTAATGCGCGGACTAGTCTTTTTGTTTCGCGCAAAAACCAAGAAGAATTACAGAGCAAGCTAGTTACTAAACAAGAGGATCTAACAAAGCAAAATTTGGCTATCGAAGCTTGCGAAAAGGCTGTGGAAGAAGCGCAGCAAGCGGAGCTTCAAGCTGCAGTAAAAACGGGCGAATATGGCAAGCTGGAAGCAGAAAGCAAGCAGCTGGATGTTCTAGAAAGGTATATAACCGATTATAACGAGTCGTGCAAACAGCTAAATGTTTTGCGCAAGGAGTATCTTGCTCAAAGCCGCAGTGCAGCCGAGCTTGCTGCCCGGGAGAAGCTTGTGGAAGCTGCGTTTATGGCTGCTCAAGCGGGCTTTTTGGCACAGGATTTAATTGAAGGTAAACCCTGCCCCGTGTGTGGCTCTACCGTGCATCCCCACCTAAGCCAATTGCCACAGAATACGCCCACAGAAGAAGCTGTCAAAGCAGCTAAAAAGCTGCAGAGCGAAGCGGATAGCTTAGTACGGAGCTTAAAAGATCAGGGGGTTCTGCAAAAGCAACAGTCTGACGCTAGACTTAAGCAGGCTTTAGAAGCAGGCCTTGAGCTCTTTGAACTACCGCAGGAAAAGAGAGAGCAAAGCAATGCGGAGGAGCTTCTAGTTTTCATCGCCAATAAGGCTAGTGCCAGACGCTCGGAGATACAAGCAGCTATCAAGCAGCTTAAGCAAGAGCTTCAAGGAATTCAACGCTTGGCTAAGGAAAAACCTAAGCGCGAGCAGGCTTTGAGCAATGCTAAGCTTCTATTGACTAAGCTGGAACAGGAGTATCAGCAGCTTAAAGCTAGCCTAGATCAAGCGCAAGGCAAGACTGGTGAGTTAGTAGAGCGTTTACGTCAGGGCTTAGTTCCGCACTTAGAAGAGCTAGCTAAGCAGGGCGTAGCTATTCCTGCAAGTGAGTCTGAGCAAGCTGCACTTGTGGCGGATTTTCTGGCAAAGCAAAAGGCCATTGCCAGTGCTAAATTTAACAAGGCTCAGCAAAGGCAGTTAGAAAGGGACGCTTTGCAAAAGCACATGACTAAGCTAGTCGAAGCTAAGCAAAGGGATGAAGCCCAGCTGCATGCCCAAAAGGGTAGTGTGGAGACTCTTACTAAAGAATTGTCAGCGCTGACGAGGGTTGAAAATGAGAACGCTTTAGCTCTGGAACAGGATAATTTACTAGCCCAGCTCATGCAATTACGTGAAAGCATAAAGCAGCTTTTTGCATGCTTAGATAATAATCGTCGCATCAAAGAAGAGGTAGCGGCGAATGGCGAGAAAAGCTCTCGCTGTGAGCGCGAGTACCAATGGCTCGATAATCTTGATAAAACCTTCAATGGTAAGCTCTCGGGTAAGCAGAAGGTGGACCTGGAGACCTATGTGCAGATGACGTATTTTGACCGCATTATTGCTAAGGCCAATGTACGCCTGATGAATATGACGAATGGTCAGTATGAGCTAAAGCGTGAGGCCGTGGAGGAGGGCGCAATGCGCAGCAAGACGGGCCTTGAGCTGAGCGTCAAGGATTATTACAGTGGCAAGACACGCAGTGTCAAGACGCTGAGTGGTGGCGAGTCCTTCCTAGCAAGCTTATCCCTAGCTTTAGGCTTGGCGGACGAGGTGCAGTCTAGAGCAGGTGGCATAGAGCTGGAGACAATGTTCGTGGACGAGGGCTTTGGCTCGCTGGATGAAGGGGCATTGCAGCAGGCTATTATGACGCTGCAGGGCTTAAGCGAGGGTAATCGCCTTGTGGGCATCATCAGTCATGTGCAGGAGCTGCAGGATATGATTGAGCGCAAGATTATCGTGACGAAAAGTCGCACAGCTGAGGGCACGGGTAGCAAGGTAAAAATCGAATCATAAATGCAATTTTGCCAAAAATATTCGGAAAAAAGCGCGTTTGAGGGCGATTTTTCTTTACCAATAACCCCGTATGTGATAAAATTAACGTTATAATTAAACGTAAAATTATCCAAAACGGAGGGGTTCCTATGCAATTATTAGAAGAAAAAATTCTAAAGGACGGCGTCATTAAAAGCGGTAATGTCCTGAAGGTGGACAGCTTTCTGAATCACCAGATTGATGTGCCCTTTATTGCAGAGCTGGGCAAGGAGTTCAAGCGTCAGTTTGCTGATCGACCGATTAATAAGATTCTGACGATTGAGGCTTCTGGTATCGGCATTGCCAGTGTAGCAGCAATGTTCTTTGAGGTGCCTGTGGTTTTCGCGAAAAAAACCAGTGGTAGCAATATGGATAAGGATGTCTACTTCACCCAGATTTATTCCTATACCCATAGCAAAATGAACGATGTTGTCGTTTCTAAAAAATACCTGAGCAAGGATGACCATGTGCTGATTATTGATGACTTTTTGGCTAATGGCTGTGCTCTCGAGGGTTTGATGGACATTGTGCGCCAGGCAGGTGGTTCTGTGGAGGGCATTGGTGTGGCCATCGAGAAGGGATTCCAGGGCGGCGGCGACAAGCTGCGCGAGCAGGGAGTAAACCTGCATTCCCTGGCAATTATTGATAAAATGGACGCTGCAAGCGGTACCATTCAGTTCCGTAGGGAGGAGTAAAATGAAAGCGAATATAAATGTTGATCCGCTTTATACATTAGAAGGAAAAATTCCCGTGGGCAAAGCCGTCCCCTTTGGCTTGCAGCATATTCTGGCCATGTTCGTGGCCAATATCGCACCCATTCTGATTGTTGCCGGCGTGATTAAAATGCCTGTCGAAATGAGTGGTGTGCTAGTGCAATCAGCTATGCTTATTGCGGGTATTGGCACCTTGATTCAGCTTTTCCCGCTTTGGCGCGTTGGCAGTGGCCTGCCAATTGTTATGGGCATTAGTTTTACCTTTGTTTCTGTTGCTTGTGTTATTGGTAGCAAATATGGCTATGGTGGCATTATGGGTGCCGTGCTCGTTGGCGGCGTCCTAGAGGGCATTTTGGGCCTTGGTGCACGCTACTGGCGTCGCTTCATTCCTCCCATTGTCTTCGCAACTGTCGTAACCTCCATTGGCTTGAGCCTTTTGGTAGTGGGTGCTAGCTCCTTCGGCGGTGGTTTTGGTAACCCCAACTTTGGCGATACTAAGTACATTATCGTGGGTACGATTACGCTTTTCTCCTGCATTATCTTTAATATTTTAGCAAGATCCTATTATAAACAGCTGGCTGTGCTCTTTGGCCTCATCGTGGGCTACATTGTAGCTGCCATGATGGGTATGGTTGATTTGAGCCGCCTTGCTTCTGTACCTGTTGTAGCTATTCCGCAATTCATGCCCTTTGAAATGGAATTCCATCCTGATGCAATTTTTGCGTTCTTCCTGATTTTTATGGTATCTGCAGCCGAAACTATTGGTGATACCTCTGCCATGACGGCTATGGGCCTGCATCGCGAAGTAAATGAGCGCGAGATTGCTGGTTCTATCACTTGTGACGGTGTTGTCAGCAGTCTGTCCTCCGTATTTGGCTGCCTGCCGATTACCTCCTTCAGTCAGAACGTAGGCCTGATTGCTATGACAGGCGTAGTTAACCGTAGAGCCATTGCTAGCGGTGCGATAATCATGATTTTAGCAGGTCTATTCCCTGCTTTGGGCGTAGTTTTGGCTTCTTTGCCTGAGTCCGTGCTGGGCGGTTGCACGCTGATGATGTTCGGCTCCATCGTAATCAGCGGCGTGCAAATGATTGCTGGTTGCGGTTATACCCAACGCAATATTACCATTTCTTCCTTGGCGCTGAGCATTGGTCTTGGCTTTACGCAGGCTCCGGGAATATTCAAAATGGCTCCGGACCTTGTGAAAAGTGTTTTCGCAGAAAACTGCGTGGCCGTAGTTTTTGTTGTGGCCATGGTGATGAATATTATCATGCCCAAGGATAAAAAAGAGGAGCAGGCGTAAGGCGTCCTTTAGTAAGGCTGTGTGCTGCGGTGCGGGGCCGGGACTATTTTTAAAGCTTGCCATGAACTTAAAAATTGGTTAAAATAGACATGAGCTGCTACCTTGCTTTGGGGCAGCTCATGTAGTGTCTTAGGTGAAAATTTTTAATAAAAGAGGCGCAGTAAATGAAAATTATTGATGCACATATGCATTATTACAATAAGGATGGCTTTGTGCAGGTAGCTCAGAATGCAGGCTACGAGAATACGGCAGCATGCTGGCAGCGGATTTGTGAGGAGAATAATATCGTTTTTTCCGTGGCTATGGGCAATACGATGTATACTTCTTCACGCTATGGTGGTGTGCCGCCCCGCTTAATTGATTTAGCAGCGCCTTTTGATGAGGAGCATTATAATCAGCCGCAGAATATGGGCTACTGCATGGGTGTGCAGAGCGAGCTAATTGATGAGGCGAATGCTGAGGCGACGGTGCGGGAATTCGAGCATTATATCAACGATCCTCATTGCTTGGGGATTAAGCTTTATCCAGGCTATGAGTCAGTTTATGTGAATGATAGGCGGCACTGGCCTTTGTTTGAGCTGGCGCGTGCTTATAATGTGCCTGTGGTGATTCATACAGGGGATACAGCGCGCCCTGATGGGTTATTGAAGTATTCGCATCCGCTGACTGTGGATGAGGCGGCAGTTAATTTTCGGGATGTACAATTTGTGATTGCTCATTGTGGATGTCCGTGGCTGGTGGATGCTGCGGAGGTGGCAGCGAAGAATCCTAATGTGGCGTTGGATGTTTCGGGCCTTTTAGAGGGCAAGCCGAAGCCGCTGCAGCTTTTTGAGCATCAGGCTGGCTTTTGGAGGCAGTTGCATACGTGGCTGAATTATTTTGGGGATTATAGCAGGGTGCTTTATGGGAGTGATTGGCCGCTGGTGAATATTCCTCTTTATATCAGGATGATTAGTTATATTATTCCGGAGGAGTATTATGAGGAGGTCTTTTATGCTAACGCGCTGCGGATTTTCCCGAAGATTAATGGATTGCTAAAATGTTAATGGATTACTAAAATGATTCGTAAATATAATATTGCTGTGCTCAACCGAAATTTTTGACGCCCATTTCGTGGGGAACAATTAGAAAGCTTCGGGGTACCATCTTGTTCGAGAAAAGCGTTAGGTTTTCCCACCACTCGCTTTCATTGTTCCAGCCACTCATGTGCTAAAATTTCGATTCGCTTCGCAATTATTATATTTACTCAAATCAGTTTCCTTAAATTAGATTTTCTAACAAAAGTGTTAGGAAAGGCTCCCCTTTAAAGGGGAGCTGTCAGCGAAGCTGACTGAGGGGTTGAGTAAATATGCGCAGTCTCTATGAAGCTGATGAGTGAGTAGGTAATAAAGTTATACTAAAAAGGAGGTGTGTGCTTTGGGTCAACCATCAATTAGTGAGGTGGAGGCAAGTCTCGCGGGGTGGGAGCTGTTGGAGAAGCTGCCGCGGGAGCTGAATGGGTTTACGCTGGTGCCCGGGAGTGGTATTAAAGGTCAGATTTTGAATATTGCGGCGTATGTGAATGAAGCGATGCATGCGCGTCTTGATATTACATATACTTCGGAGACGTTTGATTATGTGCCGGTGAAGACGCTAGGTTTGCATACTTTTCGTGATGAGCGGTATTTTTGTCGCGACCGGGAGAAGTTTGCCGGGATGCTGCTGGAGCATTTACCTGAGCTTTTAGCTAGTATTGATCGTAAGCAGCCGCATACTATGGATTGGGAGGCTCGGGCGCTGGGCTTCGATAAGTGGGAGTATTGGCACAGCTTGCCCAAGCAGGTAGGAGGCTTTGAGCTTTTTATTACGCCGGACAATCCGCTGTGTTATTTGAATGGTTCCTATGTTTTCCTTGATTATACGGATTTTGCTAATGGGCATCAGGTATATTTTGCGTATAATATTTTTCGCAATGAGATTTTTGCCGAGAAGAAGCAGCATTATTTGCCCTTGACTACGGATGTTTTTGATGTGCAGAGCTCCGTGCGGGATGACCGCAAGCTAGCGATGTTGGAGGAGCTTTTAGCGGCACATTTAGACAAGACTTTTGCAGAGTTAGCAAAGAAGTAAAATTATCCTAAAAAAAGTGTTGACATGGGCAACGATTTGGGTTATAATATCAATGTTGATTGGCCCGGTGGTTCAGTTGGTTAGAATGCCGCCCTGTCACGGCGGAGGTCGTGGGTTCGAGTCCCATCCGGGTCGCCAATCTTGCCTCGGTAGCTCAGTTGGTAGAGCAAAGGACTGAAA